>NZ_PNDT01000059.1:0-38276 GCF_005886375.1 Pseudoalteromonas sp. S1727 | reverse complement strand
ATACTTATACCAATCGACTTAAATATTTAACCATTCTAGCGGGCTAAATAAAGCGCTAACTGCGTTATAAATGGTCAGTAACTTAACACGATTGGTATTAGCGGCCTCTGTAGATTGGCTATTGGTAACAAAAATACACAAAAAAGCCACTAAACATACATTTAGTGGCTTTTTGACAATTAAGCTCGGGTCAAAGCGGGCTTATTTCATGTAGTTAAAGCTCAGCACCATCCGCTAATAAAACATCTTCATTATCATCTGGCTTAATGGTCGCTTTTAGTAACAGCATGTCACGTAACTTGCCTTCAATTTCATCAGAGATTTCAGGGTTTTCTTTCAAAAACTTAATTGAATTTGATTTACCTTGACCAACTTTACTACCATTATAGCTGTACCAAGCACCGGCTTTTTCAACTAGCTTATGCTTAACACCTAAATCAATTAGTTCACCATGTTTAGAGATACCTTCGCCGTACATAATGATAAATTCAGCTTGTTTAAACGGTGGTGCAACTTTATTTTTTACCACTTTAACGCGGGTCTCATTACCCACGACTTCATCGCCCTCTTTCACAGAACCAATACGGCGAATATCTAAACGTACTGAGGCGTAGAATTTAAGAGCATTACCACCCGTTGTGGTTTCTGGGTTACCAAACATAACACCAATTTTCATACGGATTTGGTTAATGAAAATACATAAAGTGTTAGAGCGTTTGATGTTACCGGTTAGCTTACGCAATGCTTGCGACATTAAGCGTGCTTGTAAGCCCATGTGTGAATCACCCATGTCGCCTTCAATTTCCGCTTTTGGTGTAAGTGCTGCAACAGAGTCGACAATAACTACATCAACAGCGCTTGAACGTACTAACATGTCACAAATTTCAAGTGCTTGCTCACCGGTATCTGGTTGCGACACTAGTAGATCATCAATATTTACACCTAATTTTTGTGCGTAAATTGGATCAAGTGCGTGCTCAGCATCGACGAATGCACAGGTTTTGCCTTCTTTTTGTGCTTCTGCGATAACTTGTAGTGTTAGCGTAGTTTTACCTGATGATTCAGGACCATATACCTCAACAATACGACCCATAGGTAAACCACCTATGCCTAATGCGATATCAATGCCCAGAGAGCCTGTTGATATAGCATCAATATCTAATGCTTTGTTGTCACCCAATTTCATAATTGAGCCTTTACCAAATTGACGTTCAATTTGAGATAAAGCAGCGTCCAACGCTTTTTGTTTGTTATCGTTCATTTTACTCTCCAAATCCGGCTAATGCAGACAAGTATACTGTATGAAATCACAGTATCAAGTTAATTTTATCAATTTATCTTTTCAATAACAGTTTTTAAAGAATAAACAATAGCTTGCAATCTAACCTGCGCTCTATCACCTGCAAATATCTGTTGGCTCGAATACTGTTTATTGCCAATCTGAATACAAAACCACACTAACCCGACGGGTTTTTCTTTACTGCCGCCGCCTGGACCTGCCACCCCCGATACTGCAACGGAAATATCAGCTCCAGCCGCTTTACAGGCACCCGCAGCCATTTGCAAAACTGTTTGCTCGCTCACAGCCCCATATAAAGCTAAGGTTTGCTCATCGACACCTAGTAAATCTTGCTTGGCTTGATTACTATAAGTGACAAATGCGCGATCTATATAAGTTGAGCTGCCTGGGGTATCTGTTAATGCATAACTTACTCCTCCACCAGTACATGATTCAGCACTAGTGATCCATAAGCGTTTATCCGTTAAAATAGCGCCTAATTGCGCAGCAAGTGTTTTAATCTCTTGATGTAATTCCATATTCAGCCTTTGGGTAAATACATGTCGTTCGATCTTTATGCACCACACACTATAAATCAACAAACGCCAATGATGCAGCAGTATCTAAAAATAAAATCGGAGCATCGTGATATTCTACTGTTTTATCGCATGGGCGACTTTTATGAGCTATTTTTTGATGATGCTAAGCGCGCAGCGCAACTGCTCGATATTTCGCAAACGCACCGCGGTAAAGCTGGCGGAGATCCTATTCCAATGGCCGGCGTACCCTATCACGCCGTAGAAAACTATTTAGCCCGCTTGGTACAAATGGGTGAATCAGTCGCAATATGTGAGCAAATAGGCGACCCTGCAACGAGCAAAGGCCCCGTTGAGCGTAAGGTGGTACGCATTGTCACCCCAGGCACAATTTCTGATGAAGCATTATTACAAGAGCGCCAAGATAATTTACTAACCAGTGTTTGGCAAAGTAAAAAAGGCGTGTATGGCATCGCTTACTTAGACATTAACTCAGGTCGTTTTAATATTGTTGAAGTACATACTGAGGAAGCGTTTAGTTCAACTTTACAACGCTTAGCACCAGCCGAACTACTTTATAGTGAAGACTTTACTAACTTTCATTTAATTGAACATATTAAAGGTATTCGTCGACGCCCTGAGTGGGAGTTTGATTTAGACACAGCCCAGCATTTGTTATGTGAGCAATTTGGCACTAAAGATTTAATCGGTTTTGGCGTTGATAAAGCCAAAACCGCATTAGTTGCAGCTGGTTGCCTAATGCAGTATGTCAAAGATACCCAACGCATTGCTTTACCACATATTCGTGCCATCACTTTAGAGCATAATGAACATGCGGTTATTTTAGATGCCGCCACACGTAAAAACTTAGAGCTGACCGTCAATTTATCCGGCGGATTTGAGAACACCCTAGCACAAATACTTGATAAAACAGCAACGGCAATGGGATCGCGGTTATTAAAGCGTCGTATTCATACCCCAATACGCTCCAAGCCTGAGCTAAATGCGCGCCTTAATGCCATTAGCGCTATTATTGATTCGCAACTGTGTGGCGAGCTACATGAGTCGCTCAAACAAATAGGCGATATCGAGCGCGTCATTGCTCGCTTAGCCCTGTGGACCGCCCGCCCGCGTGACTTAACCCGCCTGCGCAGTGCACTACAAGCCCTTGCACCATTACACCAATTATTAGCCGATGCTAGCGATCCACGTATTAGCCAAATTGTCGCGCAATCACCAGAGCTACCTGAGTTACAACAATTACTCGAACAAGCCGTTATTGAAAACCCACCGGTATTAATTCGTGATGGCGGCGTAATCGCCCCTGGATACAATAATGAACTCGATGAGTGGCGATCATTAAGCCAAGGTGCAACTGATATACTCGAGCAGCTTGAACAGCGTGAACGCGAACGTACTGGTATCAGCACGCTCAAAATTGGCTATAACCGTGTACATGGCTTCTTTATTGAAGTTAGCCGTGCCAATGCACACTTAGTACCGGCAGATTATATTCGCAGGCAAACACTTAAAAATAACGAACGCTATATAATTCCAGAGCTTAAAGAACATGAAGACAAAGTATTAGGCAGCCAATCAAAAGCACTCGCACTTGAAAAGCAGCTGTACGAACAATTGTTTGAGTTTATAGCGCCGCACATTGAGCAGCTACAAATTATGGCTGCCGCACTGGCTGATTTAGATGTGCTGAATAACTTAGCTGAGCGCGCTATTGCACTTAATTACGCCAAACCAGAACTTTGTGATAGTGACGATATCAGCATCAAACAGGGGCGCCATCCAGTTGTTGAGCAAGTCATGAAAGACCCATTTATAGCCAACCCTGTAGAGCTTAATGCACAACGCAAAATGTTGATTATCACAGGGCCAAATATGGGCGGTAAATCAACTTATATGCGTCAAACGGCTCTCATTGTGCTCATGGCTCACATTGGTAGTTACGTGAGCGCAGACAGCGCTAAAATAGGTAATATTGACCGCATATTTACACGTATTGGTGCCAGTGATGATTTAGCATCAGGGCGCTCAACCTTTATGGTCGAAATGACAGAAACAGCCACTATTTTAAATAATGCCACGGCGCAATCACTGGTATTAATGGATGAAATAGGCCGTGGCACCAGTACTTACGATGGCCTGTCTCTCGCCTATGCGACAGCTGATCATTTAGCGTCAAAAATATCAGCTAAAACATTATTTGCAACGCATTATTTTGAACTGACAGAACTTGCCGAGCAACAAGCTGGACTGGTCAATGTTCATCTAGATGCCATAGAGCATAACGACACCATTGCTTTTATGCATACCGTGCTTGATGGCGCTGCAAGTAAAAGTTTTGGCCTACAAGTAGCGGCTCTGGCTGGCGTGCCAAAAGCAGTTATAAAACAAGCAAAACAAAAGCTTAAAATGCTCGAGAATCATCAGCCAGTCACCGCAGACATCAATGCCGTGCAACCTTCATTATTCGAAGCTGAGCCGTCGCAAGTAGAAACCCAGCTTGCTGAAATTGATATTGATGACTTAAGCCCGCGCCAAGCTCACGCGCTACTTTATAAATTAAAAGCCTTACTTTAAGATAAGAAAAAACCACAAAAAAAGCTGAAGAGTTTTGCTCTTCAGCTTTTTAATAATTATTTTCTGTGTGTGTTTTGTGTCTATTACTACTGTGCTAGTCGTTATGAGAACTGATCAAATAAGCTATCAGTACTTAATCCTTCATGCTGTAAAATATCTTTTAAACGACGCAGCGCTTCAACTTGAATTTGTCTTACTCGCTCACGCGTTAAACCAATCTCACGGCCAACATCTTCAAGCGTTGACGGCTCATAGCCTAATAAACCAAAGCGACGCGCAAGCACTTCACGTTGTTTAGGGTTTAACTCACCTAACCAATCAACAATATGCTTATTAATATCATTGTTTTGTACTTCGCCTTCCGGACCAAAGCCTTTTTCATCGGCAATAATATCAAGTAATGCTTTATCATTTTCGCCACCAATTGGCGTATCTACAGAAGTAATTTTCTCATTTAAACGCAGCATTTTAGTTACGTCTTCAACGGGCTTATCTAAAGAGGCGGCAATTTCTTCGGCAGTCGGTTCATGATCAAGCTTTTGAGTTAACTCACGAGCAGTACGTAAATAAACATTCAATTCTTTTACAACATGGATTGGTAAACGAATGGTGCGAGTTTGATTCATGATGGCACGTTCAATGGTTTGACGGATCCACCAAGTAGCATAGGTAGAAAATCTAAAACCACGCTCAGGGTCAAATTTTTCAACAGCGCGAATTAAGCCTAGGTTACCTTCTTCAATTAAATCCAGTAGCGCTAAGCCTCGATTATTATAACGGCGGGCAATTTTTACAACTAAACGTAAGTTACTTTCAATCATGCGTTTGCGGGAGGCTTCACAGCCTTTCAACGCTTTGCGGGCAAAAAACACTTCTTCTTCAGCGCTCAATAATGGTGAAAAACCAATCTCTCCTAAATAGAGTTGAGTCGCATCTAAATTTTTAGTTATTTCCTCTTTAGCAAATATTTCATCATCTTTATCATCATCTTTATCGACGTCATCTAATAATTCAGAAGCAGCATCGTCTACCACTATATCATCAAATTTATCATCAACCGCGTCTTTCGTTTTCTCTATTTTTGCTGTGTTACCCATGAGCGTACCCTCAAGCAAATAAGTGATCTTATATCACTATGATCAATACCCGATAGCTAAGGCAAATACTTTTCGGGATTAACAGCCTGTCCTCGATAACGGATCTCAAAACGTAATGCCGTCACGTCAGAATCTGAACTGCCAATCTCTGCGATTTTTTGCCCAGCTTTCACATCCTGTTTTTCTTTCACTAATAACTTAGAGTTATGTGCATAAGCACTAAGATAATCATCATTATGTTTCAAAATGATTAAATTACCGTACCCTCTAAGTGCATTTCCCGCGTATACGACTGTTCCTTGTGCGGCAGCAACCACAGCCACACCTTTTTTATTAGTAATCTGTAACCCTTTGTAGCCATTTTCTTTAGTTGAAAACCGCTGTGTTACAGTCCCTTTAGCAGGCCAGGACCAATGTACCTTTCCTGAAACCAAACTGTTGGTATTACTAACTTTTTTACTGGCTTGTTTTTGAACATACTCTCGTTGTTTTGGCTGATCAAGCTCTTTTTTTAATTTTTTGTTATTTTTTTGTATTTCTTTTGTAGACTTTTTACTCGAATTCGTATATTTTTTCTGCTTTTTCGTTTTTGCTGATGGTTTTTTAAACGAAATAACTTGACCTGGATGGATCATGTAAGGAGCTGGAATATCATTGTTTTTTGCCAACATGCGAAAATCTTGTTGGGCGCTGAAAGCGATTGAGTAAAGTGTATCGCCTTTTTTTACAACATAACGATCGCCATTGATGTTCACTTTACTGGTATAAGGCTTAACAGAAGTATTTAAACTACTTACTGGAGCTGGCGCTTGACGAGAAGAGCAAGCACTGAGCAAAACACTTGTAAATAAAGTAACATAGAAAATGTACCGGCTATTCATAGTGTTTTGCTCCTTGTATTAATAATTGTGGTTTTTAACGCTTAACGTAGTAAAAAGTACGCTACCACCACTAAAATCACTAATCCCCAGCCAAGTGCTTCTACATATTGACGTAATTTTTGCTCCATTTTTACTCCTCCCCACTTCATTAGTGCTGAGACTAAAAAGAATCGTGCGCCACGCCCAACCGCTGAAGCTAATAGAAAAGGTAGGAAGGCCATTTGTAAAAGCCCCGCACCAATAGTAAATACCTTATAAGGTATTGGTGAGAAGCCAGCTAAAAACACCACCCACACACCATAATCTTTAAACCAACTTAGGGCAGTATTAAACTTTTCCTGCCAACCCATTTGCGCAATCAAAGGCTCGACAACAGGCTCAAATAACCAAAACCCTAATAAATAACCAAATACCCCACCAAGTACTGACGCAACCGTAGCAAAGGTAGCGTAACGCCATGCTTTACTCGGTTGTGCAAGCGACATAGGCGCAAGCATAACATCCGGTGGAATAGGAAAAATAACTGATTCAGCAAAACTCATCCCTGCTAAATAACGCTCTGCGTGGCGATGTTTCGCCCACACTAATGCCATATCATACAACTTGGTAAACAATTTCAAAGTGACTTCCTATTCAATATCGCCAGGAACCAAAGGTACAAACCTAACTGGCGCAATAACATGTTGAGTAAATTTTTCGCCTTCGCGCACAACCATAACCAGTTGTTGTTCTTCATTTCCTATTGGTGCAATCATCACCCCGCCATCACTGAGTTGCTCAAGTAATGCTTGCGGTACCTGCGATGCAGCAGCAGTGACAATAATGCCATCAAATGGGGCTTGCGATTGCCAACCTTGCCAGCCATCGCCGTGCTTCATAGACACATTATAAAGATCTAGATTATGTAAACGGCGCTTAGCTTGCCATTGTAACGCTTTAATTCGTTCCACCGAAAATACTTTTGTAAAGGTTTTAGCCAGTATCGCCGTTTGATAACCAGAACCAGTACCAATTTCGAGTACTTTTTCACGTACTCCCGCTAAACGCAGCAGCTCCGTCATCCTCGCAACGATATAAGGCTGCGAAATTGTTTGACCTTGGCCTATTGGTAATGCCGTATTTTGGTAGGCTTTGTGTTTAAGCACATCATCAATAAACAAATGCCGAGGAATGTCAGCAATGGCACTAAGTACCACACTATCTTCAACTCCTTCACGCTGTAATAATTCGGCCAGCGCGCGCGCACTGCGAGTATAATTAGCCAGCACCATTGATCTCCATTGTTTTCAGCCAATCACTTACCGCAGCTAAGCTGTCTTTAGCAGTCATATCGACACTTAATGGGGTTACTGAGGCATAACCATTATTAATTGCGAAAAAATCAGTGCCCTCACCAGCATCACTTTCAGCGCCCAAAACACCATACCAATAAATATCACGCCCCCAAGGATCTTGTTGTTTTGTCATGGTTTCGGCTTTGTGGCGAGCCCCTAATCGGGTAACTTGCACGCCTTTAAGCTCTGCTAGCGGAATGTCTGGTACATTGATATTAATAATTTGATCTTTCGGTAATGGATGTGAAGTCAGCTCTTTAATAATACTGACTGTCACTGCCGCAGCCGTTTCAAAGTGTTCCCCTTCTTTAGAGCATAACGATACAGCCACGGCTGGTAGGCCTAAATGACGACCTTCTGTTGCTGCGGCAACAGTGCCTGAATATAACGTATCGTCACCTAAATTTGCGCCATGATTGATTCCCGCCACCACTAAATCAGGCTTTTCATTAAGTAACTCATTCACTCCTAAATGCACACAATCAGTTGGCGTGCCATTGACAGAAATAAATCCATTATCAAGTGTGGTTGCTCGCAGTGGATTCATAAGCGTCAGAGAATTGCTCGCACCACTACAATTGCGGTCAGGTGCAACCAAAGTAACATCAGCAATTTGCGTTAATGCTTGGTATAACACCGCAATCCCTTTTGCATTTACGCCATCATCATTACTTAGCAATATTTTCATTTTCAGCGTCCTTTTCTTTATAAACACGGGGACTTGCATCGGTGTAATCCACCAGCTCACGTAACAACGCCGTGGCAAAAGTACCTTTAGGTAAAGCAAAGCTTAATTTAATGGTGGTGTCATCAATCGTTGTAACGGTTAAATCTTGTGGTATCAAACGCAGCATTCTCCGCTCGTTTTTAAGCCCTAGCTCACCAAGTCCTTCACACCACTGCTTATAAGGTTCCAACCATATTTTTTCTTGCTCAGTGAGGCCTTTTTCACTTTTACCAACCAAAGGTGCAGACATCATAATATCGCCAGAGGCAAGCCGTGCGATATTCTCATCGCTAATTGCATCCTCAAAAAATGCATTACTACCACTGAGCATAAATACCTCACGGTGCATAGTTTTAGCTAAACCATGCTCAGCAACGCGCAAATTCACAATTTGATTAAATACATAAGAGCGTGCCGCAGAGATAATTAAACCGCGTAACTTTTTATCGCGAATACGCTCACCAGCAAACATTCGCTTGGCCATTTCAAGATTATGACCATCGTGACCAAAACGTTGCTCACCAAAGTAATTAGGTACACCTGCACGTACAGCATTAATTCTACAAAGGATATCTAACGGCTGTGTGACATTTCTAAGCGTAATAGTAAATTTATTACCTTTGTGACAGCCCGTACGTAATTTACGGTTATGACGCTGCTGGGCAATAATAAATACGGAATCACTATTTAATTCGGTAAAATCAATGTCTTTTTTAATCGGCACTGGCACACTAAACCATTGGCTACAGACACCATGACGATCTTTCATTCCTGCGTAACTTACATCTCGTGGTGAAATCCCGGCTTTTTGGGCAAGTAATTTAGCAACATACTGGGTGTTTTCGCCCTTTTTTACCACTTGTAAACATACATGTTCCCCACTACCAGTAAACTCTATACCTAAGTCTTCATCGACCATAAAGTCTTCCGCTGTGGTTTTAAAGTCGGCCTTAGATAATGGCGCACCATATAAGTAATTTAACTCACTCATAGTGATTGATTACTTAGTAAACTTTTACTCATAATCACCACGGCATGACTTGATATACCTTCTTTACGGCCTTCAAAACCCAGTTTTTCAGTGGTGGTGGCTTTTACGTTTACTTGGCTAATTTCTGCATTCAAATCAGCCGCCAAGTTAGCACGCATCGCTTGAATGTGTGGCAGCATTTTAGGCGCTTGTGCCACAATCGTCACATCAGCATTGCCCAGCGTATAACCTTGCTGTTTGGCTAAATCAACAACATGACGCAATAAAATACGGCTGTCGATATTTTCATACTCACTGGCTGTATCTGGAAAATGTTTGCCGATATCGCCCATTGCCAACGCCCCTAAAATAGCATCACATAACGCATGAATAGCCACATCACCATCGGAGTGGGCTAAAAAACCTTGTGGATAAGCAATTTTTTCACCACAAATGGTTAACGGGCCTTCGCCACCAAATTTATGAACATCAAAGCCGTGGCCAATTCTAATCATGGTGTATTCTCACTGTGTTGTTTTTGGAGTAAAAAGTTGGCTAAATCTAAATCTTCTGGGGTAGTTATTTTGATATTATCACTGCGTCCCGCAACGAGCTTTACAGGCTTATTTGCCCATTCGATTGCGGATGCTTCATCGGTGATCGTCACTTGCTGGGCAAGCGCACTTTGTAGGGCCTGCATTAAATCATGATACTTAAATAATTGCGGAGTCAACGCCTGCCATAAATCATCACGAGGTACGGTTTGCTTACTGTGTGTGCCACCACGTTTAATAGTGTCTTTCACTTTACTGGCTAAAATGCCACCTTCATCGGCATTTATACACTCAGTTAGTAAGCGCTCAATATCAGTAAGCATAACCAAGGGTCTTGCCGCATCATGCACTAACACCCAATCAGGTGGGTTAGCAGCTAACGCTAATAAACCGTTAAGCACTGAGTCGGCGCGCTCTTTGCCGCCGCTTACACGTATAATACGGGGATCAATAAGCCCAAGAGAATCAAAGTACGGATCATCATCACTCACCGCTACGACAATACTACTCGCTTGTTTCAATTGTGCTAATTTAGCCAGTGTATGCTCAAGAATAGTTTTGCCTGCTAAACGTATATATTGCTTAGGCGCAGAATGTTGCATACGACTTCCCACACCGGCGGCTGGGACTATAATGGCAAGAGTATAATTAGTTTTCATTTAGTTGCTGTCCAGGTAAAACACGGATAAATGTTTCGCCAGGTTTGATCATCCCCAATTCATTGCGAGCGCGCTCCTCCACCCCTTCTTGACCTAATTTTAAATCTTCGATATCTGCTTTAAGCACTTTATTACGTTTTATCAGCTGGGCATTAGTATCTTGATGGGAAGTAACCGCCGCTTTTAAACGACTATAATCTTGTACCCCATTGTGGCCAAACCATAACCGGTATTGTACAAATAACGCTAAACACAGTAGCGCAAGTTGAAACAGTCGCATTAAACACTCCTTGATTTTACTCTACCAGTACAAATTTATAATGCACTTAAGGCAACTGGTATTAAATTTTTTTAACTCGAACATGAGGGCGTTTTAAATTACGCCAATTGATATTACCTGCTAACAGCATTTCTCTCAGAGATAAGGTTCGTGGTGTTGTACGTTTATCAAAAGACCACTGATGACCGCAACATGCAGCAGCCATTGTTGCTTTTGTAGGTTTTAATAACACTACAGACTGCCCCTCTAACGGCTGCCCTTGGTCATCAAACCAACCATGTTCATTACAATGAAGTTTATTGTCGCTTACTTGGTCGATGCTGTCTATTGCAACGCGGGTTTGATTTGCGCGATTAAGTAACAGCGGCACAATTAGACCCACTTTTTTATGTTGCTGGTAAAAATCATCATTACTTTTTTCATTTGGTGGCCGCAATTTTTGCTTATCAAGCCAGCTACCATTATGGGGATCTAACTGAAAAGGAACCTGGCCATTAACTACAGCAGCTGCGGCACGCTCGATATAAAAAGGAAGGCTTTTTAATCGTTTGCGTAAGCGTTGCTCATTAGGTTCTGCAACTAACAAAGCAATTTCTCGCGCATAGAAGGCGTTACACAGCTGTGTATATAGCACACGCTGCGCATCAGATTGCCAAATATCGACTTGTTGAAAGGGGTCGCTTGCAGCCAACGATTACACTCAAAAACATCTAGTTGCTTGTTTTATAGCACAGTATTGGCTGCTTTTTAAGCTCTGTTACTTAACGCTAGCCTTTATACCTAATTTTGCATCACCCGTTGCTAAAAACTGCACTACTTCATTACGTTTTTTACCAAGCAATAAACTGCCATCAGCTAAAAACATAAAATTCTGCCAATTGCGTTTAAACACATCAAAACTGGTTTCAATGATATTGTCACGGGCCATACAAAAATAGATGGTGGTGTTTGCTTGCCAATCAAGGTGAGCTAGAATTTCAGTAGGTAATTGCTCTGCGCCTTCTTCCCACGCAGCTTCCCAAGGAACTATTTGCGAGAAATTATCATCATTGCCACACCAATCGGTTTTTTCAAAAAAATCAGGGTGATCATGTTCACGGCTTACCATAGTGCTCCATAGAACAGCTGCACGCTCATGGCTCATAGGTTTAATTAAAGCAAGATCTTGCTCTGATACGGGCGCATCTTGATGGCGAAAAACCCACGCTTTCTTGTAATCATCTAACGATATATAGTTCATAATATTGGCAAATTGGTTAGCATTAAAAGTGCAGCGCAAATTATACAAGAGATCAAAACATGACTACAGCAATAAAACCACTTTCCCTTAAATCAGGCATATACCAACATTACAAAGGTCCTAAATACAAAGTTTTGTACATTGCCACCCACAGCGAAACCGACGAACAGCTGGTAATTTATCAGGCCTTGTATGGTGAGTTTGGCATGTGGGCGCGACCACTGAGTATGTTTTTAGAAACGGTTGAAAAAGACGGCCACGTTATTCCTCGCTTTGCATACCTTGGAGAGGTCGAGTAACTATGGCATGATAGCCTTATTTATTACTGCTCAGACCAGACAGGTATTTACGTGCAATTTAATTCTACAGATAACTACATCGCAAGTAATTCGTTAAAACAAGCGGTTAATGCGGCTATTTTGCTTGAAAAGCCACTATTAATAAAAGGCGAACCCGGTACAGGTAAAACCATGCTAGCCGAAGAGTTAGCTAACAGCTTAGATACCCGCCTTATCCAGTGGCATATAAAATCAACCACTAAAGCACAGCAAGGCTTATACGAGTACGATGCAGTATCACGCCTGCGTGACAGTCAACTCGGTGATGAGCGCGTGCATGATATTGGTAACTACATAGTAAAAGGCAAACTTTGGCAGGCATTTACCTACGGCGAAGAGCACAATAAACGCCCGGTATTATTAATTGATGAAATAGATAAAGCCGACATCGAATTTCCAAACGACTTGCTACTAGAGCTGGATAAAATGGAGTTTCATGTTTATGAAACTGGCGAAAGAATTGTAGCTAAGCAGCGCCCTATTGTGATCATCACTTCAAATAATGAAAAAGAATTGCCCGATGCATTTTTACGCCGCTGTTTTTTCCATTATATTGATTTTCCATCGAGCGACGAGATGCAGCAAATTGTTGATGTTCACCACCCGAATGTAAAACAAGATTTAGTGCGCCAAGCGCTGGAAGTATTCTTTAACCTTCGTGACGTTAACGGCATCAAGAAAAAACCGTCCACCAGCGAGTTACTTGATTGGCTAAAACTGTTAATGGCTGAAGATATCGACGCAAAAACCCTACATGATAAAAGCCAAAAAGGTGGCCTAATGCCAATGTTTGGTGCGCTACTAAAAAATGAGCAAGATATCAGCTTAATTGAAAAACTAGCCTTTATGAGTCGTCGTTAAGATGTTGATTGCGTTTTTCTTCAAATTACGAGAGTACCGCTTACCTGTAAGCATGCGTGAGTTACTTGATTTAATCAACGCGCTGAAAAAAGGTGCGGTATTTGCTGATGTTGACGGGTTTTACTATTTGGCCCGCACTATCATGGTAAAAGACGAAACCCACTTTGACCGCTTTGACAAAGCCTTTGCTGATTACTTTAGCGGCATTGCCGATCTCGACTTACTAGAGAGCCTAAAACAGCAACATGACTTGCCTCATGATTGGCTGCGCAAAGAGTTTGAAAAACACTTAAGCGATGAAGAAAAAGCACAACTTAAGGCCATGGACGGCCTTGATGAGTTAATGAAAACCCTAAAAGAGCGCTTAGAAGAACAACAAAAGCGCCACGCAGGCGGTAATAAATGGGTGGGCACAGGCGGTACATCGCCCTTTGGTGCGTATGGTTATAACCCAGAAGGCGTACGGATTGGTCAGGACGGCAACCGTAACCGCCGCGCTGTAAAAGTGTGGGATAAACGCGAATATAAAAACCTCGATTCTGATCGTGAAATAGGTTCGCGCACCATAAAACTTGCGCTTAAAAAACTGCGTAAATTTGCCCGTACTGGCGCAAGTGACACCCTAGATTTAAACGAGACCATTCGCGCGACCGCCAAACAAGGCGGCATGCTTGATGTAAAAATGGCGCCAGAGCGCCATAACGCGGTAAAAGTGTTAATGCTGTTTGATATTGGCGGCTCAATGGATGATTACATTCACACTTGTGAAGAGCTCTTTAGCGCCGCCCACAGCGAGTTTAAACACTTAGAGTTTTACTACTTTCATAACTGCCTGTACGAACACGTTTGGCAAGACAACCAACGCCGCCACTCAAACATCATCGACACTATGACGCTGATCAACAAGTTCACCAGTGACTATAAAGTCATCTTTGTAGGCGATGCCACCATGGGCCCGTATGAAATTGCCTACCCCGGCGGCTCTGTAGAGCACTACAACGAAGAGCCCGGCAGCGCATGGCTTGCTCGTATCACCAATCACTTTGACAAAGTAGCGTGGCTCAACCCACAACCGGTTGAACACTGGCGCTATTATCAATCAATTGATTTTATAAAGCAGCTGATGGATAACCGTATGTACCCACTGAGCTTAGATGGCATTAGTAGAGCGATAAGGGGGTTGAGTTAAGTAATATGTTAGAGAGCATCAACTCTTTAGTTTTATCTATCAATCTAAAAACAGCAGTTTGAACAAGTTTTTTATAACATATTCGCATATAAAAATGGTAGTTATAAACATTAGGAATTAAAAATCTCGAGTGTTATTTTTAAACAATATAATTTCTTTAACTTAATCAATAAAATAAAAACATTTCTAAAAATAACATTGAATCCAAAAAAGAAATTACAAGCTTTATATTTAATTAAATCAAGCGGTTAAGCGGCCACCTTGGTTGCGCAGCCATTTCAAAATGGTAAACTTAAAGAACAAAAAAGCCTAAGCATGAATAAACAAACTTAGGCTTGATTGTAGGTGTTGATCAAATAACAAAGTTAAAGCCAACCACCCAGTGTCGCAACTGAAGGGTAGCACCAACATAGTTATTTGGTCAATTAATTTGAACCGCTTAACCGAGAGGTGCTTATGCATATCACGATTGAAATAAGTGAGAAGTTTTTAGCTAATTTAGTAAGATTAGTTACTTCAATTTCTCCAATTTTATTAATCATAAATAACTTTATGTAATGATTTAATAAACGATAAAAAGAAAGGATTCTTTTTATATTCCTTTATCATTCATTTCCTACAACTCAGCTATATAATTCAACGTTTCAGGGTATCGCTGCACTAACTTTAATAAAGTAATGGCCTGATCATTAGGTGCGCTGCGGCCTTGCTCCCAGTTTTCAAAGGTTCTTGCTGAGGTATGTAATAAGTTTGCAAATACCCCGCGCGACATATTAAACGTTTCGCGAATATTAATGATTTCATCGGGTGAAATGGCGGGGTTATTTGCGTCATTCATAGCATAAGTGAATAAGGTTAGCTTGCCTTGTGCATGCGCTTAAATGTACGTAAATTACGTGCACCTATCAAGTTAACACTATGACGCGATATAAAATCGCTGCTACGAGATGGGTGATATTTCGTAGGCGCGGGTTTACCCCGCGCAATTAAAATTTATTCACAAAGAGGTTATGAGGCGCTGCGCTTTTAGAGAAGTAATTGTAAAAATAGGGCCTTGGTAGTGGCTAGGTGCTGGGGTGTATTCGGAGTTCGTTGCTCGAAGCCCGCGGTATTTTTTTCTCATTTACGCTCATTCACTTCTCCTTGTGTAAAAAAGTCTTTAAGTGACGAAAGCCAGCCACGAGGTAAAGTCGCTACATGGCTTAGTAAAAATGAAAAACGCGAGATCTCTCTCGCGTTTTTATATTTCGTTTTAGTAATTTTGATAATTACTTATCTTGCTTTTGCTCATCGCGGCTGCGTTTTTTGTCACCTTTTTTATGACCTTTTTTACGCATGTGTTTTTTAATTTCTTCATACTTTTCACGTTGCTCGGCATTTAATACCTGCCAAACTTGATGTTGCGTTTTTAAGTTAATTAAAGCAAATTGCTCGCCTTTAGCTTGGCGCTTCGCTAATAACTCTTTGGCTGCGGCTTCATCAAATGACGGCATATCTAATAATGCTTTCATTTGGGCTTTATGTGCCTCACGTTCTTGCTTCATAGCCTCTTTATCAGTACCACGAAGTGCTTTAAATTGCGCTTTTTGCGCTTCAAAAATTGTTTTCAACTGAGTTTGTTGTTGCTCAGTCAAATCAAGCTTTTTAACGCCACGTTCAGACAATAAAAAACGCGCTTGTTTATGTTCAATAGAGTGGCCTTGTTTATGCTGCATGCCTTCTTTTGCTATTACAGCGCCAGTGCCTAAGGTTGCTGTCGCTAATCCACAAATTAATACTAATTTAGAAACTTTACTTGAAATAGTCATAATAATTACCTTTGGTTGGTTGCGAACTTACTGTGTATTCAGTTGTTATGTTCACTATAACGCCCCCAATGCAAAGCAACGCAAAGCAATGTAAAGGTTGTGTAAAGGTTCACTTTTAAGCACATTAAGGCGTAAAATAAAGTTATTCCAGCGTGGTTAAGGCGAGCAAATGAAATTATTAATGATTGATGATGATACCGGTTTATGTGAGTTACTTTCTGAGTATTTAACTGCGCAAGGGTTTCAAATTGAATGTGTACACGATGGCGAACAAGGTTTAAAGCAAGCGCTTGAGCATGAGTATGCACTAATTTTACTCGATGTGATGCTACCTAAACTGGATGGCTTTGAAGTACTTAAACAGCTAAGACAAAAAAAATTAACACCTGTGATTATGCTAACCGCCAAAGGTGAAGACTTTGACCGTATCTTTGGCCTTGAACTTGGCGCCGATGATTACATTCCTAAACCATTCAACCATCGTGAGTTATTCGCACGAGTTAAAGCAATTACGCGTCGTATTGAGCACATTACTAGCTTAACTAATCACAACTCAAATAAACTTAGTGTCAATAATATCGTTATTAACTTAGCAGCCCGCGAAGCATCGGTAGATGATCATCCATTGAGTCTAACTGGCACTGAATATGAAGTACTTGCTTTATTGGTTAAGCACGCTGGCGAAGTGGTGAGTAAAGAACAAATAAGTGAAGAAGTACTTGGAAGGCGTCTGGCTTCTTTTGACCGCTCTATAGATATGCATGTCAGTAATATTCGCAAAAAAATTGCCGAATTTAATAGTGCTGAACGTATTAAAACCATGCGAGGAACCGGCTATGTCTTTATCCAAGGAGAATAGCGCGCCCCGTTTAGCTTGGCTGAAACATCCGAAACACTTTTTATTTTTTAAAATTTTTGTGTGGTTTTGGCTGACAGTTATCGGCACGATCACTGCGTTAGTATTTTTAAGTAACATTGCAACCAATCAAGTGAGCAATGAAGATTTACATGGCCCTATGCTAAAAAACCTGCAATACACAGCAAAAGGCCTTGAACGTTCCGTAGTAAAGCATGAAAAACCCGTTGTTGAGATTTTAATGCACCCACGTTTAGCCAAACGTAAATTATTGTACTTAAATTCAGATCAACCTGAGCATTCATTGAGTAGTCGGACACCGCCAAATGAGATTGATCTAAGTCTAATTAATTTCACTAAAAGTATGCCGCCACAAGTTATTTTTACTGAGTATTACCAAGCATTTGGGCCAATAAAAATAGACCTTCCAGAAGGCACATTTTATTTATACGAAATCGACGAAAATCACCAAACGCCATTTATTGTGCGCTTGAAACTAATGCCGATTTGGTTAAAAGTGGTTATTGCACTTCTTGCTTCATTAATATTAAGCTTTATATTTAGTCGTAACCTAATTGCACCGATTAATCATTTAAAACAAGCCGCGATTAAACTGTCCAATGGTGATCTAAGCGCCCGCGCTAACATAGATCCAAACAGGCAAGATGAGTTAGGTGTGTTAGGTCGTGATTTTAATAGTATGGCGAGTCAGTTAGAGCAACTCATTAGCGCACAAAAACGCTTATTAGCTGATATATCTCACGAATTACGTTCACCGTTAACGCGTTTAAAAATGGCGACAGGCCTTGCGCAAATGCAAACCCCAGAAGAAAACCAAACTTACTTATTACGTATTGAAAAAGAAGCTAATCAACTTGATAAAATGATTGCCGATGTGTTGCAAGTATCGCGCCTTGAGGCGAAAAGCCAAGCACTGTCATTACATGAACAATCTTTACAAGTGATCATAGATCACGTGTTAAATGATGCTCAGTTTGAAGCGAAACAAAATAACAAACAACTGCTTATTCAAGGCCAGCTGAATGTTGATATTCGTTGCGATGAGAGCTTAATTGCCAGCGCATTAGAAAATGTATTACGTAATGCGATAAAGTATGCTGTGCATACAATTACCTTATCGATGAGTTTAAGTGATGCGATTTATATTGAGATCAGTGATGATGGTCCTGGCGTTGAGCCACAAAATTTAACTAAGCTATGTGAGCCGTTTTTTCGTCAATCAGATGCACGAGATAGAACCAGCGGTGGTACTGGGCTTGGTTTAGCAATCGCTAAAAACGCTATTGCCGCCCATGCTGGCAGCTTAACACTGCATAATAGTGAACCTAACGGGCTCTGCGTGCGCATTGCCTTACCGTTAAATAAACAAAAATAAGAATGCGCCCTATGTTTTACAGTACAGAGTCAGATTTACTCGCGCGACAGCCTGAAATATCGCAATTTTTTGCGCAACAGGTGAATAAAGCACTGCTGACGACGACAAATGGTGATTTATATTATGGTTATGCGATACCGGAACAGCCCAAAGCCGCTATAGTCATTAGCTCTGGGCGTATAGAAGGGTTAGATAAATACCAAGAGCTGATATGGGAGTTATTTAAAAATAATTACGCTGTATTTATTGTCGACCACCAAGGACAAGGGCGATCTTATCGGGCGCTTGCAAACCCGCATAAAGGCTTTGTGAATAAATTTACTGATTATGCAGATGATTTGGCACTATTTGACAGTCAAATTGTGAATACTCTTTACCAAGGTAAAAAGGTCATGCTCGGGCACTCAATGGGCGGAGCGATTGCAGTGGACTTTCTCACTCGATTTAAGCATAACTACAGTGGTGTTTTCCTGTCTGCCCCCATGTTTGATATTTACACCAAAGGCACACCAAAACCACTTGCTAAACTTGCCGCACGTACAGCGTGCTTATTAGGCTTTAACCAGTGTTATGCACTTGGTCAAACTGATTATCTAGCATACGATTTTCTGAATAATGATCTAACGAGTAGCGAGGTCCGCTATCAATTGTTTAGACAAACCTATCAAAGCGATAGCATATTGCAATTAGGTGGCGTCACTTATGGCTGGTTAAATGCTGCGTTTGGCTTTATGGCGACTCTTGAGCAACAACAGCTAACGCTCCCCGTTTTTATTGCCAGTGCTGAAAACGATACGGTTGTCGATAACCAAGCTCAAATTGCATTGGTGCATCGTCAAAACAATGCGGTTTTACAGACGTTTGCTGGTGCAAAACATGAGCTACTGTTTGAACAAGACACCATTCGCCAAGCCGTACTTAGCCGCTTTTATCAGTTTTGTGACTCACTAAATTGAGAGTTTGGCTGACTCAACGACATGGGATCTTGGTGGATCAAAATATCCATTTCACAATTAAACTCTTGTTGGATCATTGCCACCACTTCATCAGCAACGTAATGCGCACGGATCAAAGGCAGTTGATCTTCAAGTTCTAAATGCATTTGAATAAATTTAACTTTGCCGCCTTGCCGAGTACGTACGTCGTGTACGCCAAAAACATCGTTATGACTGTTGGCAATTGATACTATGCTGGCTTTTTCTTCATCTGGAAGTTCTTTATCCATCAAGTGATCAGCACTTTGTGTTGCTATATCCCAGCTGTTATAAAGAAGGTAGCCAGCAACGCCAATAGCAAAAATAGGGTCGGCGTAAAGCATGCCATTTTGCGCCAGTAATATCGCAATCAATACCGCGGCATTTAAAATTAAGTCACCTTTGTAGTGCACTGAGTCCGCTTTGATCGCGATAGATTCGGTATGCCTTATCACTTTGGTTTGTACATATACCACCACCAGCGTACAAGCAATGGCAAAAATACTGACCCACACACCCAGCATCGAATGGTTTAATACCACAGGGTTAAATAAGCGCTCAATACCATGAAACGCTAATAAACAACCTGAACCAGCAATAAAGGCTGCTTGACCTAACCCAGCTAATGCTTCAGCTTTACCGTGACCAAAGCGGTGATCGTCATCTGCAGGGCGCAGTGCATAACCTAACACTAAAAAACTCATCGCTGAGGCGGTAATATCCATCAAAGAGTCTGTAAGTGAGCCAAGCATGGATGCTGAGCCCGACGCAAGCCATGCCCAACATTTAGCCGCAATCATCAAGCTCACCATAACCATGGTAACAATACTGGCGGTTTTCACCCAAAACTCATAACTACGTTGATGCACGCTTTTGCCTATGTTTTAAACTGTTTGATTAAAATCAGTATATCATTTTTTTTCGCTGTTTCGTGTATACTCTCGAACGTCAAAATGTAGATCACCAATAAGGCTCGTTATGCTCGATATCGTTTTATACCAACCAGAAATTCCCCCTAACACAGGGAATATTATTCGTTTGTGCGCAAATACAGGTTTTGCTTTGCACCTCATCGAACCACTGGGCTTTGAGTGGGATGATAAGCGCGTCAAAAGAGCGGGCCTTGATTACCATGAATTTAGCCATGTGCAACGCCATGCTTCGTTCGAGGCGTACTTAGCAAAGTGCCAACCAAAGAAAGTATACGCGTGTACGACTAAAGGTAGTCAATTCCACCACCAAGCAAGCTATGAAGCGGGTGACTGTTTAGTATTTGGCCCAGAAACACGTGGCTTACCGGATGAATTAATTCAATCATTACCAAATGAGCAACGTGTGCGGATCCCAATGCAAGCCAATAGCAGAAGCATGAACTTATCCAATGCGGTTGCTGTGTTTGTTTATGAATCATGGCGTCAGTTAGGTTTCCCTAACGCTCAGTAAACACTGCAAATAAAGCGCCCATTAGGCGCTTTAGCTCCCCCTTTAAGGCTAAAATGCCACTGCACTTACTGTAATAAATTTCACGCTTGACGATTCGCAATTTATTTATTCATGCACTATTCTAAATAAGTTCTTTTTAAACTTATTCAATGGATTGCAATGCGGTTTATACTTAAAACATGCTGCTTTATCAGTATGTTCTTTTTTGTAAATGTAAACGCCAGTATGGTGGATGAAATAAACGCCAACGCGCTTTCTATACCTGCCATTAACGACTTTACCCAAAGCCCGACTAACACATTTTGGCTCGCAACTGAAAAAGGTTTATTTAGCTACGATTCTACGCACCTGTTTAGTAGTCACACACCGCCATTTTCAGCATTTGCAACGCTTAATGTTTTGCAGGTAGCCGCTTATAAATCATGGTTATTAGTTAATACAGAGCAAGGTTTAAGTTTAATAGATCTAATCAGCAATCAACTAATTCAACTAACCGACAGCCCATTAAAGCAACAGATCTTTACCACAGATCATGGCTTTTATTTTCTACATTTAGGTCAGATTTACACAATAAAAAACGAAAAGCTTCATTCTGCCTATGCTTTTTCTGAACAAATTGTTGAGCTTGCAGCTGGGTTTAACAACAGTTTATGGTTACATTCTGGCGGGAATGCGGCCAGTCGCTTTGATACAGCCAGCAACGCAATTATCTCTCGGCTCAGCGCACCGGCTGACATTACTCAGCTAAGCCCAAGTCAAACATCAACCGCACTCGTTATTAGCACCTCAAATGAACAACATTATCTATTTAATAACACCCACTCATTAGAAACAATAAAACTCAATCACACCAATGTGCAACACCTAAACTTCTTTCAAGACCACCTTTACTATTTACATAATAATCAAGCTTATAAATATGATTTAACAACCAAAAGCAGTAAGCCTTTATTTTATAATTCTCCGGCGCATTTTTTATCAATAAAACAAAACAATGAACAACTGTGGCTGCAAACCAACACTAAAAATTGGGTGAGGCTTTATGCAATGCAAATTATTGCAACGCCAATTACCGAGAGTCCAGCGCCAAGAATACAGCAATATTTCAAAATGCTGGCCCAGATAGATAACTTTTCTAAAGGTAAAAAAGTACTCAGTATGTATTATTTACACGAAGACAAGTGGGCAATAACAACCTCTAACGGGTTGTATTTATACAGTGCTCGCACCCAAGCATTTGATTTATTACTACCAGAGCAAGCAAATGTGCTGCACTTCACAGCACCGACAACGCTATGGATAGCAAGCAAAAAACAGTTAATCAATTATGATTTTGCAACTCAACAACATAATTTTTCGCTGCCAGTTAGTAACATAAATGCTTTCACCCCCCTCTCTGATACACAGTATTTAGCAAGTAATAACCAGCAGTTATTTTATATTAGCGATCAACAAGCAATTCCCTTAGCGCTAGACACCACACACCCCCTTGGCGAGATCAGAGATATTTTTTATCAGCGTAATTCATCAAGGCTTTGGCTTGCGACAAAAAACGGTTTATGGCAAACCCCCGTAGACTCAGCACTGACAACAAAAAGCGTACACTTTAATAAAGTCAGCATGTTTGACACTACTGCCATCTACGAAGCTCCACTTGATACACTGTGGATAGTCGATTCTCAAGCAATCAAACTCTACACTCCCAGTACTAATGTATGGGTTGAAAATGCGACCCACAGCATGGCTGCAAATATAGATGATTCAATTAGCCAGCAGCAATTGCCACAAGCTCAATTTACCGTAAGCTACCGCGATAAAATAATGCTGTTCGCGCCTCAAAATACCAGTATTCTTCTTGAAGTACATGCAACACAATCAATACCGCAAAATAATCTATTTTCAATCAGTCACCTAGCGTTACACTATCAAGAAAGTGACCAACACTATTATCACTTAGCGACGAATGCGCTGAATGTGCAACAACCGCTAAAAGGTGTATCCGTTTGGTTCACCAGTGATAGTAATTTACCCATGCGACTGTCTTATCGACTCGATCCTAATGGACAGTGGCTGCCACTACCAAGCTCTCAATCTATGCTGTCGCTCACAGCTGATCAAAAAAATATTTACCTTGAAGTTAAAAACCTTAATCAAGTAAATAGCGAGCCATTAGTGTTACTAATAAAACAAACGGCTTTAACCCTACCTAACTGGTTTAATTATTTAATTTTAACGACTATTTTTATTATTTTATTACTACTTGTTATTTATAAACTAAAAAACGGTGCGAAACACAATTTAGCTAATGCATTAATGGCGCAATCTAAAGACGCTATTTGGATTGCCAACGAAGACTTTCAAATAACAGATATAAACCAAGCTTTTACAACCATTTGTGGATTCACCCTAGCCGATGTTGTCGGTAAAAAGCCAAAGGCATACACAGTCGAAGGCCGAGACAAAAAACTAGAAAGTCTTATTCATAATGATTTGGAAACCGATGGCTATTGGTCAGGAGAAATCTGGAACTTGCGCAAAGACGGGCAACCTTATGCGTTAGACTTATCGATAACCAAAGTAAAAACCCCTAACCTGCGTAACAGTAGCGCGCATTATATTGGCTTATTCTCCGATGTAACTGCCCGGAAAAATAATGAACGGGCCATGCTAAAGCTCACCACCCGAGACTCTGTTACTGGGCTATCTAATCGTACTATTTTTATTGAATCTGTTAATAAAGCCATTGCCAGTTGTAATAATAACTTCCCTGATCTACTAATAATTTTTATCGATTTAGATAATTTCAATAAAATAAATGAGTCCCTCGGTCATGCAATTGGAGATGAACTATTAAAAGAGGTTGCAGGTAGACTCTCTCGCAATCTTGACTCTGGTTATACACTCGCCCGTTTAGGCGGTGATGAATTTGCTATTTTGGTGCCACCTTATTTATATTCAGGAATGACTATCTTTTTCGCGAAAAAGCTTGCCGATAAAATCCTGGCACAGTTTCAAACTCCGTTTATGCTTGATGGCATAGAGAGCTTTATTTCAGCTTGTTGCGGCATTGCTGTCTATCCCGAAAACGGCTATAGCAGTGAAGCACTTATGCGCTGCGCCAATAGCGCGCTTAACCACGCAAAAAAAATGGGTCATAACAATTATCAGTTTTTTGATAAATCTAAACACACCATAGACTCAAATGAGCTCAATAAAGAAAGTGCGCTATTTAGAGCCATTGAACATCAAGACTTTCAATTGTTTTATCAAGTAAAATATAATGCTGACAAAAATCAAATTCATGGCTTTGAGGCATTAGTTCGCTGGCCACAAGTTGACGGTAGCCTTATTAGTCCTAGCGAGTTCATACCGCTAGCAGAACAAAATGGGGCGATAATTCCATTAACATTATTACTAATGAAACAATTATTTAAACAGCTTGAATTATGGCGTAATCAACGAGTTAACTTTGGTAAAGTAGCAATTAATATTTCTGCATTACATTTTCAGCAAAGCAGCTTACTTGAAACACTTACCGAGTGCTTAACAAACTATGATGTACCGGCTCGCTGTGTAGAGTTAGAAATAACCGAAAGCGCCATGATGGATAACCCTGAGTTTGCCCAGCAACAAATGAATCGCTTAAAAGCGCTTGGCTTCACGATTGCCTTAGATGATTTTGGCACAGGACATTCATCACTTGGCTATTTAAAGCGCTTTCCTATCGATACCTTAAAAATTGACCGTTCTTTTATTAAAGATATTATTGATAGCGAACAAGACCGAAATATCACCGCGACGATTATACGCCTGGCTAAATATTTAAAAATCGATGTAGTTGCAGAAGGCGTTGAAACGAAAGAGCAAGCTTATATGCTGCATGTAATGGGTTGTAATACCATGCAAGGTTATTACTATAGCCGCCCGCTACATGCTGATAAGGTTGCGGCTTTTATTGAAAAAAATAATCAGCGAAAACACTCTAGTTTGGGCAATGACTAAACGTGAGTTGTTGTCAGCGTAATGATTAGCACAACGCTGACACTCATGCTTATTCTGATTTTTGCTCACGGCCTAATAACGCCATAGCCGCTTCTTTCACGTCTTTATTTTCATAAAGTACCAGATAGATTTGCTCAGTAATTGGCATTTCAATGCCTGTACGCTGAGCGAGTAAATACACCTCTTTGGTGTTGCGGTAACCTTCGACCACTTGACCAATTGACGCTATCGCCTGTTCAACCCCCTCACCTTTGCCTAGTGCTAAGCCAAAACGACGGTTACGAGACTGGTTATCAGTACACGTAAGTATCAAATCACCAAGGCCGGCCATGCCCATAAAGGTTTCAGATTTCGCGCCAAGTGCACAACCTAAACGACATAATTCAGCTAAACCACGGGTGATAAGTGCTGTTCTAGCATTAGCACCAAAACCAAAGCCATCAGACATTCCCGCACCAATCGCGATCACATTTTTAACTGCACCACCAAGTTGAATGCCAATAAAATCATTATTGTTATAAACTCGGAATGAGCGGCCACAATGCAATAAATCAGCAAGCTGTTTTGCAAAGGTGGTTGATGTTGACGACACCGAAACAGCGGTAGGTAACCCCATTGCCATTTCTTTGGCAAAAGTCGGCCCAGAAACAACCGCCAATGGCACATCATCGCCTAGCTCTTGTTGGGCAACCTCTTGCAGTAACCGACCAGTATCGGGCTCTAACCCTTTGGTTGCCCACGCCACTTGCGCACCATCAAGTAATGAAGGCTTTATTTGCTGCAATGTGTCGCCAAATGCATGGCTTGGTACTACAACCAAAATAACTTGGCTTGCAGTAACAGCGGTGTGTAAATCGGCTTCTAAGTGTAAAGTATCAGGAAATGTGACATCGGGTAGGTAACGTTGATTCTTCCGCTCAGCTGCAAGCGTGGCAACGTCATCGCTATTGCGTCCCCAAAGCGTCACTACGTGACCATTTCGGGCTAAACAAATAGCAAGGGCGGTGCCATAAGACCCCGCCCCTAAAACTGTAACAGCTGAATTGGCTGTATTCATCAATTAAGCGTCTGCAGTTGCCTGTTCAGCTTGCGCTGCACGTTGCTGCATATATTGCGCGAATAACGCGTCAAAGTTAACAGGTGCAAGGTTAAGCTGCGGGAATGTACCACGGTTAACTAAGTTAGATACCGCCTCACGCGCATATGGGAAAAGTACATTTGGACAGAAAGCGCCTAGCATATGTGCAAGTTGTACTTCTTCAACTTCTGCGATAGTGAAAATACCCGCTTGTTGAATTTCACATAAAAACGCTGTTTCTTCACCGATAGAAGCAGTAACAGTGAGTGCTAATACAACTTCAAATACACCTTCGTCTAGTTTGTTAGAACGGGTATCAAGATCAAGTTTAACTTCAGGTGTCCACTCTTTTTGGAAAATAGCAGGAGAATTAGGCGTTTCAAAAGACACGTCTTTAGTGTAAATACGTTGAATAGTAAATTGTGGGCCTGTTTCTTCTTGTGCTGCTACGTTCTGATTTTCTTCGTTCATAATAATTCCTAACTTTTAATCGTTTTTATAATAAATATTTAAGCGTTCAACTTAGCATCAAGTTTACCTTGTGCTTCAATCGCCATCATGTCGTCACAACCGCCGATATGCTCATCATTAATAAAGATTTGCGGTACTGTGCTCGCCCCACCTGCTTTGGCGATCATTTCATCACGTAGCTCAGGCTGTACACCGATATCTATATTCTTATATTGCACACCTTTACTGGTTAACAATGCCAGTGCTCGTTGGCAAAAAGGACAATACGCTTTGGTGTAAAGAACAACATTACTCATAACAATTCCTCTAACGGCCTAACTAAGTAAATTAGCGACCTGTTGTCGTTGGTAGACCGGCACTTTGCCATGCCCCCATACCACCTGATAATACATATACTGATTCAAAACCAGCTTTATGCATGGCGGTTGCAATACCTGAGGCAGTCATGCCTGTGGTGCATACCAATATAATGGGTTTACTCTTAGACTTTTCAAGGCTTGAAAAGTCAGATTGTTTAGCTTTTTCAGGGCTAAGGTGCTCAGCGCCTGCAATACGACCATTATTAAATTCTTTTTGGGCACGTATATCTACAACTAGACCGTCTTCACGGTTAATTAATAACGTTAATTGTTGCGGATTTATTTGACGAATTGCTGAAAACTTACTTTTAAACCAACCGCCAACAATGAGTGCAACCAAAGCAACCCACACTAAACTTAATATCGGATGATTACCGACAAATTCAATATATTGATCCATGCGTCTTCCACTATGAAAATTGTCCCGCGCCTTTAGCGCTGGGGTTAAACGTAAGGGCAATGCCCTAGCCACGCAAGTATACGTGCTTGATTAGAAATTACCAGAGAGTGAAATATTTTAATATGCGCCTTTGATTGCTGATCATAACGATAAAACACGGTATGCTTAGCTTAAACAGGAGCTAATTTTCAGGAACCAAAATGACACAACATAAAAAACCTCTCGTATTAATGATTTTAGATGGTTGGGGATACCGTGAAGATGCACAAAGTAATGCAATTTTAGCGGCTAATACCCCAGTTTTAGATGAACTTTGGGCAACTCGCCCGCATACCCTAATTTCTGGTTCGGGTTTAGATGTTGGTCTTCCTGATGGGCAAATGGGGAACTCAGAAGTGGGCCACGTCAACCTCGGCGCAGGCCGTGTGGTTTATCAAGACTTTACTCGCATTACTAAAGCAATAAACGACGGTGAATTTGCCCACAACCCCGTGTTAGTCGAAAACATAGATAAAGCGGTCAATGCCGGTAAAGCCGTGCACTTAATGGGCTTGTTAAGTCCAGGCGGTGTTCATAGCCATGAAGATCATATTATCGCTGCTATCGAGTTAGCAGCAGAACGCGGTGCTAAAGAAGTGTATTTCCATGCATTTTTAGATGGTCGAGATACCCCACCACGCAGCGCAAAAGCCTCAATTGAACGTGTTGAAGCTGTGTTTAGTAAACTAGCTTGCGGTCGTCTTGCATCTATTATTGGTCGCTACTACGCAATGGACCGTGATAATCGCTGGAATCGGGTTGAGCAAGCTTATGACCTAATGGTAAGTGGTATCGCACAGCATAGCTACGATAATGGTGTTGATGCATTAGCTGCGGCCTACGAACGCGATGAAAACGATGAATTTGTAGCAGCAACAGCGATTACAGATAACGACCAGCAAGCGGCACAAATCAATGATGGTGACACGGTTATTTTCTTAAACTTTAGAGCTGACCGCGCCCGTGAAATGACCCGTGCATTTGTTGATGCAGACTTTGATGGCTTTGCGAAGAAAAAAGCCCCTCTGTTAAGCGGCTTTGTCATGTTAACCGAGTATGCAGCTGATATTGATGCACCTGCCGCTTTTTCTCCGGAGCCACTTAATAATGTACTTGGCGAATGGTTTGAAAAACACGGTAAAACGCAATTACGTATTTCTGAAACTGAAAAATACGCACACGTTACGTTCTTTTTTAGTGGCGGTCGTGAAGATGAATTTGAAGGCGAAACTCGCGAGCTTATCCCATCTCCGCAAGTTGCAACATACGACTTACAACCTGAAATGAACTCAGAAATGCTTACCGATAAACTGGTTGAAGCAATCAAGAGCGGTAAATACGACGCCATTATTTGTAACTACCCAAATGGTGACATGGTTGGTCACTCAGGTGTATTTGAAGCTGCTGTAAAAGCCTGTGAAGCAGTGGATCACTGTATTGGCCGTGTTGTCGCAGCTTTAGAAGAGTTTGGCGGTGAGGCACTTATTACTGCCGATCATGGTAATGCTGAGCAAATGGCAAACCCTGCCACAGGCCAAGCACATACCGCTCACACCAGTGAACCTGTGCCATTCATTTACGTTGGCCGTGATGCAACCCCAAGTGAAGGCAAAGCTTTAAGCGATGTTGCACCAACCATGTTGCATCTAATGGGTATGGAGCAGCCAAGTGAAATGACTGGCACACCGATCATGACTTTGAAGTAAACCATGAAAAAATGTGTTAAACAATTCATTGTTAGTACATTAATTATGTCTTCATTAGTGGTCGCTTCGGCTACCGCTAATGAAGATCGTACTAAAAAAGATCTCAGTGAAATTCAAAGTGCATTAAAGCAAAGTCAAGCAGAGTTGGCCGCCCAGCGTAAGGACATCGCTAAATCACAAAAAAGCCTACAGCAGCATGAACTCGATATCGCTAAAAACGCCAAAGCACTGAATATTGCAGAGCAGTCAATTCGCGATACCGAAAAACAACAAAAACAACAACAGCAACAAGCTGATACGCTTGAGAAAAAGCGTAAAGAGCAACAGCAAGCACTTGCAGCACAAATTAAAAGTGCTTACATGTCCGGCGGGCACGACTATTCAAAAATGCTGCTGAATCAAGAAAATACGGCACAAGTTGAGCGCACATTAAGTTATTACAACTACCTTAACAAAGCCCGTATCGAACAAATTGAAGAATTAAAAGCCCTACTGCTCGAAATCGAAGTGGTACAAGCTGAACTGGAAAAAACTAAACTCCATTTAACTGCCTTACATAAAGAGCAAGCCAATCGTCATCAAGCATTAGTTGCAGCACAACAGCAGCGTAAAGCAAATATCAATGAACTAAAAACCAAACTTAGCTCTACAAAAAACGAGATTGATTACCTAAAAGAAAACGAAAAAACCTTAGTCACAACCCTGCAAGAGCTTGAAAAAGAAAAAACGCAAAAGGTTGAACTGCTCGGCTTAGCGAAAAGCAAAGGAAAACTAGACTGGCCAACAAAAGGGAAAATAGAACATAGTTTTGGACAACGCAAACACGGTGGAATTGACTGGAAAGGCGTGTTAATTGGCGCACGAGAAGGCAGTAACGTGCAAAGCGTTCACAACGGTCAAGTAGTATTTGCTGATTGGCTAAAAGGCTATGGCTGGGTAATTGTACTGGACCATGGCGACGGTTTTATGAGTTTATACGGTCATACGCAAACCCTGTTAAAAGACGTTGGCGATATGGTTCGTAAAGGTGACATCATCGCCTTAGTGGGACAAAGCGGCGGACAAGCAAATTCTGGTCTATACTTTGAAATACGCCACAAAGGACGCGCAGTAAACCCTGTAAAATGGTGCAGACGCATTTAAGTGATTAAACAGCTGCACCCCGTTGGGAGCAGCTGATGCCACATACACAATACAAAATAAAACCGTTACAGCATTATGCTATAACGCGTGCCTATATCTGTTATCTGCTATTAATTAGTGTTTTCTTGTGCCTGAGTTTTAATAGCTTTGCCCTTACCAATGTAGGTGATTTAAAAAGCCAACAAAAAAGCGAAATCCTATTTAATATCCACGCCTATTATGTTGAAGATTTAGCACTGCAACAAAGCTTCGAAAGCAGCCAACAATTTGAAGCCTTACTAGCGCAACTCGATCCGTACTCTAAATACCTTAATGAACAAGAGTTAGAAGCGCTATTTAGTAGCACTAACGGGCGCTACACAGGGCTTGGTATAGAGGTAAAACAACAAGATCAAAAAATTGTTATTATCAACACCATTAACAACTCCCCTGCAGCCCTCGCTGGCATACAAAAAAATGATGTGGTACTTGCTATCAATCAACAACCGATAGTTAATAAAAACATTGACCAAGTTGCGCAAATGATTAAAAGCAGCGACACCGCATCAGTCATCTTAACAATTGAGCGAGCGAATGCTTTGCAAGCAATGGATTTTGATATTATTCGCTCTGAAATTAACATAGAGAGCGTAACCAGTTCTTTATCAAGCTTTGGAATAGGCTACTTAGCAATTAATAGCTTTAGTAATCACACCTTACATGATGTAGCGCGGCATATAACCGTGCTACAAAGTAATTATGGCTCAGCCCTTTCGGGGTTAGTGATCGACTTACGCGACAACCCAGGCGGCACATTACAAAGTGCCGTAGCAGTCTCGGATCTGTTCTTACAAAGCGGTACCATAGTCACCACCAAAGGACGCTTTTATGATGCAAATCAACATTATCGCGCCAAGAAAGGGGATATCCTCAATGGTGCCCCCATTGCGGTGCTGATCAATGAAAACTCAGCCTCAGCAGCAGAAATCTTAGCCGCGGCATTAAAAGACAATCACCGTGCTACGTTAATCGGTAGCCAGTCATTTGGTAAAGGTTCTGTGCAATCGCTGATCCCACTTGGTAATGGTAATACAGCCCTAAAACTAACCACCGCAAGATACTTCACTCCGTCAGGGCAATCAATTGATGGTGTTGGCGTGACCCCCGACGTGGCGATTAATCAATCAGGTCTTTCACAAATAGATAAAGTAGTTATAATAAAAAATGAACAAGGAAGCGACGATCCGTTATGGCAAAATTCAGACGTAACCGATCCTCTGTTATTAAAGGCGCAGCAGCTATTAACGATGAAATAAGTGTTGTAGCTCATAAAAAAAGATAATAAAAATTATAAACGTGAAAAAACTAGCTTGGCTATTATTGGCTATTTGCAGCTTACCCGCTGTTGCGGCAGGTAAACAAATAGCCATCGTGATTGATGATATTGGTAATCATCAACGCGACCTCGAAACCTTAAATTTACCAGGTAAAATATCGTTTTCGATTTTGCCTCATACCCCCTATTCACAAATTTTTGCTCGCTTGGCCAGTCAATCAGATAAAGAATTACTGCTGCATATTCCTATGCAAGCATTGGATAACAGTAAAGCACTTGGCCCAGGCGCACTCACCAGCGATATGAGCAAAGAACAATTACAGCATACACTCGGTAATGCCCTTGCCACACTGCCACAAGTTAAAGGCGTGAATAACCACATGGGCTCAGCACTTACTCAAGAAAGCCAGCCCATGAAATGGACCATGGAAGTGCTAAAGAAGCGCAACCTGTACTTTTTAGATAGCCGCACGACCGGCTTAAGCCAAGCGCAAAACGTCGCTAATTTATATGGTGTGGAAAATGTTGGCCGTCACGTGTTTCTTGACAATATTATTAGTGAACAACAATTACAATTTCGTCTCAACGAACTAAAGTATAAAGCCGAGCATTATAGCTTCGCCATCGCAATTGCCCACCCTTACCCTGAAACTATCGAGTTTTTACAGCGCAAACTCCCCGAACTGGAACAACAAGGCTTTGAACTCGTGCCGCTATCACAGCTAGTAGAGCGTAAATATATACAACTCGCGCAGGCCGAGAGTAAAGGAGTGAGTGCGAGGTAGAAAGCGGTCAGCGGTCAGCGGTCAGCGGTCAGCGGTCAGCGGTCAAATTTTAAGTTGAAAGCTACAAATTGCAAGGGAAAAGGTATTTTAGATTTTAGATTTTAGATTTTAGATTTTAGATTTTAGAAAACAGAATAGTCCATCGTTAAATTAGCCACCGTAGATTGTAGTTGAGAGCAACGAAACCCAACGATGTAAGAATAAAATTGAGTAACGGTGTAGAGCTGTGAGAAGCAAACGGTCGATCAAACTCATTTTTGGTACATAAACGCGTTATAGACGAAGGACAGCTGTGTGCCATTTGCAGACGGTCAGGAGTTATAATGTCTGAAGTAAAGATTTGCCGTAAGCAACTTGCTTAACAGCCACATCGACAGACGAAGTAAACGGGTTTGTTTATTGACTTTGAATTGACCGTCAATTTAAAAAACGGTCAAAAAGAATACTAGTGCCTATTGACAGAGTTAAGGCTCATATGTGTTATACGGCTATTTACCACCAGCTATATCAACAAATGTACCTGTAATAAATGATGCTTCATTTGATAGAAGAAATGCAATAGAAGAAGCAACTTCATCAGGTGTACCACCTCGTTGTAAAGGTATTAATGATTTAACGCGCTCAACTCTATTGGGTTCCCCGCCATCGCCATGCATCTCAGTATAAATAAAGCCTGGACGTACACAGTTTACACGTATGTTTTGATTAGCAACTTCAAGCGACAAACCAATTGTTAATGTATCTATAGCTCCTTTTGAAGAGGCATAATCAACATATTCACCCGCAGATCCTAACCTTGATGCAGCCGAAGATACATTAACAATTGCACCACCATTTTTCATTCTATTGATTGCTTCACGTGAACACAAAAAATAACTTGTGACATTTGTCGTTAGCACTTTATTAATTCTTTCAGCTGTCATTTCTGACACTCGCATTTGCGGTAACAATATACCTGCGTTATTTACTAAGTGAGTAATTCGACCTAATGATTTATCAATAGTATTAAATAGACGGATTACATCACCTTCTTTTGAAACATCCGCTTGTACAGCTATTGCTGTACCACCACCTTTTTCAATGTCCGAAACAACCTTAGCTGCCTCAATTTTATTAGAAATATAATTAACGCAAACAGCATAATTCTGTTTTGCTAAATATTTAGAGGTTGCAGCACCGATCCCTCGACTTCCGCCTGTCACTAATACTATCGGATTCATCGAAACTCCATTTGCCGTATAAAAGCGTATTACTGAGAATTCCCGTTAACACTCAATGTGTCGATTTCCAGAATTATCAAAATACGATTTTTACTAATTTAATTATTAATAACTTACACATAGCCTAAAGGAATTACAATTGTTTAGACTCTCCTATAACCGAGAATTTACCTATTCGAGAATGGGTAAAATTACATCACGAGGACACGCATAAAAACAGATTTAAAATCAGAAACTTAAATATTTATGGGGATTTTAACGAGAAGCCAATTATATTATATAACGAGAATTGATTATTTATTCATTAACACTTTGAATGCCTGCTTTGCTCAAAGCAGCCATTAGAGTATTTACCCTAACTTGTTTTGGGGCAGAAACGAGTTACGTCTGAAGGCCTGATTTTGGCACTGAGCCGTACTTCGGTAGAGGACTGACTTTAGACAGCCGATAATGCAAAATACTGGCGCTAATTGGTTGGGTACTTTTCATTGGGTTTCGCTGCGCTCAAACCAACATACGTTGATAATTATAAAGCGCAGCGCCTCTAAACCTCTTTGTGAATAAATTACTTTAAGCTCTTTTCTATAATGTTTCGCAACAGGGAAAGAAAATAACGGTGGCCACGTTTGCCACTTAAAACTTTCTCGTGCTTATGACTTATCGCTTAAAACTTATAACTTCCCTTAAAACAAAAAACCCCGCATTTTCATGCAGGGTTTTAATAATTTTGCAAAGCGGGTATTAGCTCATTGCTGTTTGTAGCTTTTTCATCGCTGTTTTCTCAAGCTGACGAACACGCTCTGCTGATACGCTGTATTTTTCAGCAAGCTCTTGCAGTGTTGCTTTTTCATCAGACAACCAACGAGCGCTAACAATATCTTGTGAACGTTCGTCTAAGGTTTTTAAAGCACTAAATAAACGTGTATGCGACTGTTCTTGCCACTGCTGTTGCTCAACTTCCTCAGCAAGGTCGTTGCTGCCATCTGTTAAGTATTGCACTGGTGAATAAGTGCTTGTTGGCGCGTCATCGCTGTCGTCACCGGTTAAATCAAAGCCCATGTCTTGGCCGCTCATGCGCGATTCCATTTCACGTACTTCTTTTTCACTTACACCTAGCTCGTTCGCTACCGTAGCAACTTCAGCTTGGTTAAACCAACCTAAACGTTTTTTGTTCTTACGAAGATTAAAGAACAGTTTACGCTGCGCTTTAGTGGTCGCAACTTTTACGATACGCCAGTTTTTCAGTACGAATTCGTGAATTTCAGCTTTTATCCAGTGCACTGCAAATGAAACCAAACGTACGCCCACTGACGGGTCGAAACGCTTTACAGCTTTCATCAGGCCAATGTTACCTTCTTGGATCAAGTCTGCTTGTGGCAAACCGTAGCCTGAATAACCTTTAGCTATATGTGCCACAAAACGAAGGTGAGACATGATGAGTTGCTTTGCAGCGTTAAGATCGCCATCTTCCTGTAAGCGAGTCGCCAACTCTTTTTCTTGCTCAGCATCTAGCATAGGTATAGTGCTTACCGCTTGAAGGTAGCCGTCCATACTTGCGCTTTGCTGTCCAACTGTGAGTGCCATTGCGTATAAATCTTTACTCATTTTTCACCTCGGTGATAAATATTTGAAACCATCTTAGCACTCTTTGACCTAGAGTGCTAACTTCAATTTAAAACTTTTTTTCGATTGAAGCAAGTGGTTTTTTAGTGTTTTTTTATTCTACTTTAAATGCCTGAATAAGCGATGAATTCTAGCTTTGCGGTCAATTGGCTATAAGAAGGTGATTCCCCATAACCAACTGAATCAATGATTATAATCAACAATTGTTACACTTTATCGGGTTCAATTTCTTTAATATAACGATTAACTGATAAATATGAACCTATAAACCCTAAGCTGGTCGCCAATAGTACTAAAGCACCAAATTCAGCAATACTCAAACCAATTAAATTAAAACTGGTTTGATATACGCCAGCAACTTCTGATACTGCTGAACCGAGCCACCACATCATTAAAGCGACACATATAAATGCAAACAAACCACCTATAATACCATACCAAATACCCGTCCATAAAAATGGCGCATGGATAAAGGTATTAGTCGCCCCTACTAACTTCATCACCTGGATCTCTTCTTTTTTATCCATGATTGATAAACGGATCGTATTACCAATAATTAAAGTAACCGATGTTAATAATAATAAGGCAATAGTAATGACGCTTTCTTTTAATAAACTTAACAATGCGTTTAAGCGCTCCAGCCACGCAATATCTAACTTACCAAAATCAACCTCTCGCTCTGCTTCAAGCTTTTTTAATAACGTTTGTGCTGCGTTTGGCTGACGATGGCGTGAAGTGGGTGTCACAATAACTACATCAGGTAAAGGGTTAGCGTCTAAATATTCAAGTGCTTGGCCAAAACCAGACACTTCTTTGAATTCAATGAGTGCTTTTTGCTTTGAGATAAAGGTGACATTGTCTATTTCAGGATAGAGCGCTAATCGCTTTACTAGCGTTTGCGTTTCTTGTTCACTCATGGACTCTTTAACAAATAATGAGATCTCTGCCGCTTCTTCAAAACCACTACTTACTTGCTGGACATTTTTAACGACTAAATACAAGGTTGCGGGTAATGTTAAACTCAAGCCTAGCACAGCAATGGTCATCATTGATGCCATCGGCGTACGCCACATTTCACCTAAACTATGTATACCTTGGCGAAAGATGTTCAGCGCAAAGAAATAGCAGGCTGCAAATAATGATTTTTTAACACGCTCATTTTGGCTTTTTCGACCTTTAAATAACAAGCTCATAGTGTTGCCTCTGCCAAAGGATCTTGGCTCATACGGCCATCTTTTAGTGTTAAACTGCGGTATTTCATTCGCGAGATCAGCCCTAAATCATGAGTCGCAATAAGCACTGTCGTACCATGATTATTAAAGTCTTCAAACAAGCGTAATATATCCATTGATAACTCAGGATCTAAGTTACCTGTAGGCTCATCGGCAAGTAATAATGGTGGAGAGTTTACAATTGCACGGGCAATCCCCACACGTTGCTGTTCACCGCCAGAGAGTGTTGATGGATGGCATTTAACTTTGTCTAGCAAGCCAACTTTATCCAGCGCACCATGAACACGCTTTGCAATTTGTTTATGATGCGTACCTTCGATGATCAAGGGCAGAGCAACATTATCAAAAATAGTATGGCGCTCTAATAAGCGATGGTTTTGGAAGATGATCCCAATATCACGTCGGACATAAGGAATTTGCCGAGATTTAACTGCGTTTAAATCAACACCATTAATAAAAACATGCCCCGCAGAAGGACGCTCCATTAAACTAATAAGTTTAAGTAAGGTACTTTTACCTGCGCCACTATGGCCGGTTAAAAATGCCAGTTCACCGGGTTTAACATGGAAACTAACTTTTTCCAGCGCTCGATGACCACCGGGATATGTTTTACTGACTTGCTGAAAATTTATCATTTTAGTTATCAATCATCCGCAGCTAAAAAGGGAGCAAGCTCCCTTTTGAAAATTAAACTTCGTCCTCATCTTGGCTAAATAGCGCATCAATGAAGTCATTGCTATTAAATGCGCGTAAATCTTCAATGCCTTCACCCACACCAATATAGCGGATCGGAATATTAAACTTATCTGCCACAGCGAAGATAACTCCACCTTTAGCTGTACCGTCTAACTTAGATAAAGTGATCCCGGTAAGACCCACGCATTGATTGAATAAATTAACTTGGCTAATGGCATTTTGTCCGGTGCCCGCATCGATAGTTAACATTACTTCATGTGGTGCATCGGCATCAATTTTCTTCATTACGCGAGCTATTTTTTCAAGCTCTTGCATTAGGTTATCTTTATTTTGCAAGCGCCCAGCTGTATCGGCAATTAATACATCTACATTTCGAGCTTTTGCAGCTTGAAATGCGTCAAAGACCACTGAAGCACTGTCTGCCCCCGTGTGCTGTGCAATTACAGGGATTTGATTACGCTCACCCCACACTTGTAATTGCTCAACAGCTGCAGCTCGGAAGGTATCACCCGCAGCAAGCATTACTGATTTACCTTGATCTTGAAATTGCTTAGCAAGTTTACCAATAGTGGTCGTTTTACCCACTCCGTTAACCCCTACCATCAATATCACAAAAGGCTTTTTATCAGCAGGAATTTCTAATGGTTGCTCTGCCGTTTTAAGCATAGCCGCCATTTCTTGCTTCATTAACTCATACAGTGCATCACCATCTTTTAATTGCTTGCGATTGGCAGCATCAGTCAGACGGTCAATCAGCTTCATGGTGGTATCAACACCTAAGTCGGCTGTTAATAGCTGAGTTTCAAGATCTTCAAATAATTCATCATCAATTTTCTTACCACTAAAAATCGATGCAAAACCAGAACCTAAATTTACTTTGGTTTTCAGTAAACCTTTTTTAAGGCGAGAGAAAAACCCTTCTTTTTTAGGCTTTTCTGCCTGTTTAGCTTCATCTTTGGCAAGCTCTGCAGTCAAGCGCTCTTGCTCTACCCGCTCAGCCTCTGCTTGCTCTGCTGCAATACGTGCTTGTTCTACACGCTCAGCCTCAGCTTGCTCTGCTGCAATGCGTTCTTGTTCTACACGTTCAGCCTCTGCTTTTTCTGCAGCGATACGCTCTTGCTCTACACGTTCAGCCGTTTAGATCTCTTAAGCGTAGCGATCTTTAAGAAAAATTTATTGCGAGTCTATCT
>NZ_PNDT01000058.1:0-19795 GCF_005886375.1 Pseudoalteromonas sp. S1727 | reverse complement strand
AACCATTCTAGCGGGCTAAATAAAGCGCTAACTGCGTTATAAATTTTTCGTGTAGAACAACTACATGTCAAAATTTATGCCTTGTTATCACTCCATTTATCTGTCGCTATAAATGGTCAGTAACTTAACACGATTGGTATTAAAAACGCCTTGCTAACGACAGAGAAATAAAATCAAGCCCGGGGTTTGGACTTTTAAAGCCTGCATTTGAATAATGTAAATAACGTAGTGCGGCTTTGGTTTTTCCAAAGTCAGCCACAAAGCCGAGGCGGTCTTCAAATTGGTAGTGGGTACTTACGTCTTTGCCAGCAAAATGAGTGTCATTAATTAATGAAACCCCAATTCCTGCTTCAAAAAAAAGAGGGATGCCTGCCACTGACCCGATTGGGTATTGAAATACTGGCGACAAAGCGAGCACGGTATTGGTCTGATGATTATTTTCAGTACCATATTGCCAAAAGTTAATACTTGATTCTAAGTAAATATGAGTATTCTTAAACAGTGATTGTAGGGGCTCAGGATGATACTGATATGCTAATTTTATTCCTTTCACATCACCTTCACCCTGAATGTAATCAATCGCATAACCGTGAGGCGAAAGCATGGAATCGCTGGCATAGGATAAACCACTGGACATGAAAGTTAAGACTAAAACTACTAAGGTGAGTTTCTTAAGCAACATTAATAAAGCTCTTACGGTGTGAATGATATTTACAAAGTAAGGGCGAGAAGAATGTTAATTCAAGTAGCATAAATTCACAGACTCTGTGCATTTATGCAAGAGTTTAGCTAACAAGATGAAATAAAAAGATTAAATCTATTGGTGCCAGCTTGGCATTAATAAGGTGCCATTTTGTGTCTTTTTAATCTCTTATAGACAGCGTAAATTACCCTATAAGATTTACTTAGGAATTTTCAACAATGACTTTATTTAGCCGTTTTTTTTTAGTTGTTTCACTTTTTTTTAGTGCTTCACTGTTCGCGCAGACTCAACAGTCACCACACCAGTTGCTCACCCAAGTAGGTGATCAGCTGTTTAGCGAAATTGGCAAAATAAACAGTCAAGGTAGTGCAAGTAAAAATGACATGGCGCAGATTGTTGAACAGTATTTAATGCCTAACATTGATATTAAATTTGTGTCTTATAAGTTGTTAGGTAAGCATATAAAAGGGATTGAGCGTGAACAAGCGACTGCATTCATCAGTGCGGTAGAGCATTACTTAACCACGACATATGCAAGTGCGTTAATGAAATATACTGGTCAAGAAATCAAGTTTGAAGAAAGCAGTGACACAACAGCAGGTGATTTTGCCACGGTAAAGACACAAATCATTGATGATAATGCGCCCACCATTGACCTACATTTTAAGCTTCGTCAAGGCAAAGATGGCAGCTGGAAAGTGTACGACATTGTTGCTGAGGGTATCTCATTACTTAGTGCAAAACAAAAAGAAGTGATCCAACGAATTTCAGAGGTTGGGCTTGATCAAGTTATAGCTGAACTTAATAGTAAGTAATCTTTTTAAGTACGTCTCCAACCAAAAGCGGCACGCTGTGAAAACACCGTGCCGCTTTGTTATTTTCTTTTAAAATCACATTGTTTGTCTATAGCGTGTGGTTTTGGGTATGCTAGAATAAGCGCCAATGTAACCTCTTGCATTTCTAATTAGCAGAGCACATATAATTATATTAAGCGCAGTGTCAGTTTTTAGTTGTTAAACTTATCAACTGACCTTTGTACCGAGCAAGACAGACACTGGAGTTGTGTTTTTTTAATGGAAAATGTACTTATTTGGCCGAAAGAATACCCGTTACTAGTCAAAGGGCTTATTGAGCAAAACGGTGCATTCATTTTAGACGCTTTAGAAGCATGGCCTGCATGTCGCTCGACAGAAGAAGATGACGGTGTATGTACCACTGTATTACCGCCTATTTATTACCTAACCTGGTTAACTCCCCTCGAGCCATTTGAAGAGTGTTTTTTTCAACATATTTGTGAGTATGATGAAGCGGCTCAGCAATATATTTTAGCAGCAAAAAACTACTATTTTGACAACGATTACAGCCCCGAAGGCCTCGTGTTATTACTGTGTCAACGTCTTGAAAAATATGCGGGTGTTGCTGCGCAAACAACGATAAAAACACCGATCACATTACTGTCTCAGTTATTTTCAAAACGCTATTTTACAGTGATTGAGCATGTACTTAATGCGGGCAGTAAAATGACGGCAGAAGATGCATTGGCTTTATGGAAAGAAGTTGATTTTAGAGAGCGGTTAAGCAGCTTTATTCCAGATGCAATTGGTGATGTGAGTACGCTTAGTGATTTAGCTGCGCAAAAAGTGGCCAGTGGCAAAGATTATTTTACCTTGCTGACCCAAGTATCGCCTGAAGTTGACTCTGTGGTGTTACTAGAACAAGCATTGCTGGCACACTTAAGTGTTAAAACGGCTAAGCAAACAATGGCTATGCGGTTTATAGAGCAAGGAGCAACAGGAACGCTTGCGGATGACAATGGTAAAACGGCTTTCATGTGGGCAGTTGAAAAAGGCTTTGTTAATTTAGTACAGACCCTTTTAGATAAGCAAGATAAAAAACAACGTGATGTGCTTGGCAACAGTGCTTTACATTATGCTGTGTTAGCAAAAAATGAACCGCTGGTGGTACTGTTATTGAAGTCGGGGTATGATTTTAGAGCGCGTAATAGTGATGGGTTAAGTTGCTATCGTTTAGCCGTGAGTGTTAAAGCTACTCAATTAGTTAAGTGTCTCGAACGAGACTTTGGCATCAAGGAATTATCGCCAGAAGGGCAGTTTTCACGAATTAAGAAAGTTCATGGTTTACATGCGATAGTGACACTGTTATTACCATTGCAGCTGTTTTTCTTTTTTGATGATTCGATAGCAATCAAAAGTGAGTTGACGCTGTGCTTAACTATGTTGGCAATCGTCTGTTTCTTTTTTGCAATGAGTTTAAAACGCTGCGCATTATACCCTCATTTAAAGCACCCATGGGGCTTGTTTGTATTACGCTGTTTTTCATTTTTTAGCTTAATCGCGCAACTAGGCTTAGCGAGCATCGTTGCACTTGCAACATTGAGTGAGGTTGTGTAGTTCATATTTTATATAAAAAACGCGCCAATTGGCGCGTTTTTTGTTACCTATATATCGGGTTAACGATTTTTTCTGTCGTATTCTTGCTCTGCTTTTTCTTGTGCTAATTCATCTTTTAATTTACGAATTTTCAGTCCTAGTTCTTGGCCGCGATGGCGCGCATAATATGTGCAACCAATAAACATCATACTGGCAAATAATAACTCTAATAATACCCATAGCAATTGATCTTGTGCGACCCATAGTAGTGTAAAACCATGAATAAAGTAGAACATAACGATGAAATTAGCCCATGCGTAGGTGTAGGGCTTATCTTGAATTATGCCTTTTAGTGGTAGTAATAACGGTAAAATATACACAGTAAAAATAAAGCCGTTACTGTGGCCCTCTCTAGGAGCAATTAAAAATAACCAAAGTGGCATAAGCAGTAATAGGCCAACATAGCCGATAATAGCAATACGCTGGAAGCGAACTGTGATGGCTTTTTTCGGCGTTAGTTGTGGAGTTACATCGCTGCGGGTTGTCATTGTAATTTTCTCGTGATTTTAACTAGGCGTTGACCAACGCTTTGACAAATTTTTATTTCGTCTTTACTCAATTGAGCACTATTTTGTGAACCCGCTACATGGCTTGCACCATACGGAGTCCCACCGGTTTGTGTTGCAAGTAATTCAGGCACTTCGTAAGGTACACCTAGTAACATCATGCCATGATGTAACAAGGGTAATGACAGGTTGAGCAAGGTTGCTTCGTTTCCGCCATGCATACTGCTTGAAGATGAAAACACACACGCAGGTTTATCGATTAACTGCCCTTTAAGCCAGATATCGCTGGTGGTTTCCCAAAATGCTTTTGCTTGGGCGGCCATCATACCAAACCGCGTAGGGGTGCCAAATGCTAAACCATCACATTGAATCAAATCATCTTTACTGATCACGATATCGTGAGGTTCTCTTTTTTCAAAAGTACGCAGCAGTGCCGTGGCACCTTGATATTCAACTGACTCTGCTATCTCATGAGCCATGGCGGCAACTGAGCCATGACTTGAGTGATACAAAACAACGATAGTCGTGCTCATTAAAGTACGCTTAGGACGTTTTCAGGTGGACGGCCCAATGCTGCTTTATTGTCGTTAATGACAATTGGGCGCTCAATTAGCTTAGGGTGAGCTTGCATTGCGGCGATTAAAGCACTTTCATCATGCTCATTTTTAAGGTCTAGTTCTTTGTAGATATCTTCTTTGGTACGCATTAATTCACGTGCTGATGAAAACCCTAACTGCTGCACTAAAGTACTGATCTGCTCAGTGCTAAGTGGTGTTTTTAAATATTCGATGATATCTGGTTGAATCGATTTTTGTTCAAGTAGGGCCAAAGTTTCACGTGATTTTGAGCAACGTGGATTATGAAAAATAGTAACAGACATAGTAACAATCCAATTAGATAAAGTAGGGCTATTTTAGGGCAAGCAGCGCGAGACTTAAAGTCTCGCGAGCTCTTTTTGCATTTGTCGGTATTGAGTTAGCAGTGCTTTGAGGCGCTGTTGTTTAATTAGTTCTTGCGGTTCGACAAAATTAAGTGCTTTTTGAACTTCGTCAGCGGCTTTTAAATAGGCGCCATATTGCGCTAATACTTCAGCATTCGACTCGTGGTAAGCAGCTAAGTTTTCTTGCTTTTTGTAAGCATCCGTTAATAATTGCATGCCTAAATTATGCTCAGGCTTTTCCAGCAAAAATGACTTTAAAATAGTCACTGCAAGATCATATTGTTTAGCTTCTATGGCGGCATTTGCGTAGTTTAATGTAATGACTTGATTGTTGGGACGATTGTCATGCAATTTAGCTAAAAACTTTACTGCTTCATCGGCTTTATTTTGTGCGATCAATAGATCGGTATGTGTATCAATATAAAATAAATTTTTAGGATCAGACGTTAAAAGCTTGTCTAAAATTGAAGCGGCTTCATCAAGCTTTTTTTGATCCAATAAACTAATACCTAAACCATAGTTAAGTGCCGTTGTATTATAGAAACTGTTTTCACGAATGAGTTTTCTGAATAAGTTTTCTGCCGCTTCGGGTTTATGGTGATAACGAGCAACCACTCGACTTTTGGCAAGATTAAAATCCAAGCTATCTGGAAGTTGTCGTTTTTCAAATTGTTGCGCGCGCAAACGAACATCTGAAACTCGGCTCTCTGGCAATGGGTGAGTCAGTAAAAATGCCGGTGGTTTATATTTGTAACGAATTTGCGCTGCAAGTTTAGTTAAAAACTCACTCGAAGCGTAGGGGTCAAACCCTGCGTTATTGAGCGTTTGCATACCAATACGATCAGCTTCTTGCTCCGCAGAGCGACTGTGAGTTAATTGGCTAAATGCACTTTGTGTTTGACTTGCTGAAATAATCGCAATCCCCGCATCGGGTGATACCACAGTCGCTAAAATACCAGCAATCATCCCAGCGATTGTCATTGCGCTGTTATCTTGCTGCTGTTGCAAGCGGCGTGCAAGGTGGCGCTGTGTTACGTGAGCTATTTCGTGCCCTAATACCGAAGCAAATTGGCTCTCATTATCCGATTGTGCAATTAAGCCTGTGTGTACACCTACATGCCCACCATAAAAAGCAAATGCATTTATTTCAGGGTTGTTGATCCAAAAAAATGAAAATGGAAAACGTACATCATTGGCACTGGCCACCAGTTTTCGGCCAAGTGTGGTTAAGTATTCATCAAGCACTGGGTCGTTAATGACTGGCGAAGAGCCACGAATTTGCATCATCATCACTTTACCAATCGCTTGTTCTTTTTCAAGAGGTAAGGCTTGTAATGCTGAAGTACCAAGATCAGGTAGTGTAAAACTGGATTGCGCCTTTAATGGCTCACTTACCAGCACACTAAATGTTAAAAGTGTACTGAATAATGTAATAAAGGCTGATTTAAGCTGCATTTTATTCCTTGTTTTGGTTTTCACCGAGCATCAGTTTTGCAATGTCAATTTCGTCACTGCATGCTCTGCTGTCTCGTTCGCATAATTGATATAACTCTTTGATTGTGACCCCATCTAGCTTTACAACGTTCAATTCTCTTTGTAAAAAACTAATGATTTTATGCACAACTTTATGTGCGTGTAAAATAAGCGCCTTATCTGCTTTATCCCCACGCTCAAAGTAAAAGCCAATAAATTTATGTAATTGATTAATGCGGATCAAGCTTTTCATTGAAACCGGATCCCACTCTTTAAACTCCATGAATCGGTTATCTTTTACGTAAGTATCTATTGTGGCGTCTTTAGCGTAGGGTAGAGCCCACAATTCGAAGCCTCTGTCTGTGAATACTTGATGTAACGCAATCCGTGGTTTATTAACACAGTGAATTTCTCCAAAAGTGTCTTCATGTCCGTCTAATAGATCGAGGTTCCAATTACGTTTATCAATGATTCTTTTCACTGCATTATCAAAACCATGCTCTAATATCCCCTCTGACTCACTAACAGATGAGGCCACCAAGTGATAGAAAGGGGGGAGTTCGCCCCAATTTATTTGTTTTTTATACCAGTTAATTTCTTTAAGCGTTGGATTACTGGGTAGTTGCGCTTTATTATGCGTACCAGACATTAACTTATCCTTACTACAAATTATGTTATAAGGATAAACTATTGCGATGCGTGTTTTAAGAAAAAGTTACATTTGTTATCAACACCGCTGATATGAGACTTATTATTCATTTTTATAGAGTAGATAATTGGTTATGCTAGAACAAGATTTGCGAGGATTTACATGCCCACAGCAATTTATACAATTTAAGTTAGCATTACGCGAAGCGGTCAAAACTGAGCAAGCTATTAAGTTCACTTTTTTGGCGCATCAATCGACTCGAGATATTGAACGTTTTTTGCAAAAAAATCATTACCTTTACCAATTAGAGCAACAACATGGGTTGTTAATCGTGGAGCTAAATCGTGTTTGAATATGTAAAAACGTGGTATGAAAGGAAGTTTTCAGATCCACATTCTGTGACGTTATTATTTTTACTACTGGCGCTAATGGCAATGTTTTATTTCTTTGGTGCGTTTATCGTACCGGTATTAATTGCATTGGTCATTGCCTATCTACTTGATTGGCCAGTAGCGCACATAGAGCGGCTTGGCTTGCATCGTTTTACTGCCACTATTATCGTGATGTTGATTTTTTCAGGTTTAATGTTGACTTTAGTTATTGGTATGGGGCCTGTTCTTTGGCAGCAAGCTAGTAACCTAGTACAAGAAACGCCACACATGATAGAGCAAGGAAAGTCTTTCTTATTGCATTTACCTGAGCAGTACCCCAGTTTAATTAGTGCAGAGCAAGTACAGTCAGTGGTCACAAGTGTCGAAACTAAAGCCATTGAATTTGGTCAAGTGCTGTTATCGGTGTCTTTAACGTCATTAAAAGATGTCGTGGCTTGGCTTATTTACCTAATTTTGGTGCCCCTACTAGTGTTCTTTATGCTCAAAGATAAGCTTGAATTGATCGGCAGTGCTGAAAAACTGATACCAAAACAGCGTCGATTAATATTGCAGGTGTGGCACGAAATGAACCAGCAGATCATGAATTATATTCGTGGCAAAGTGTTTGAAATTTTGATTGTTGGTGCTGTCTCGTTTATCGCGTTCACTATTTTTGATTTACGCTATGCCGCGTTATTAGGTGTATTGGTTGGTTTATCGGTGCTCATTCCGTTTGTGGGCGCGGCTTTAGTGACTATTCCGGTTGCAGCTGTAGCACTATTTCAGTTTGGTTTAGAAACACAATTTTGGACGATATTAATTATTTATGGCGTTATTCAGGCGCTAGATGGCAATGTATTAGTGCCGTTACTGTTTTCTGAAGCGGTTGATTTAAATCCAGTGTTTATTATTGTCGCAGTATTGTTTTTTGGTGGTTTATGGGGATTTTGGGGGGTGTTTTTTGCCATCCCACTCGCTTCTCTAGTGAAAGCGCTACTCAACGCTTGGTCAACTAAATATGAAGAAGTCGCGAGCGAAGAAAACTAGCTTTAGTCATAAATAGCATAGATAACGCACTTGAGAGACTAATTGATTATTACGCAATGCATTAATTTTATGTAGAATGGGTTATAAGATATATCTTTTAGTAATATGGTGCGTTTTTTAATGTCTGATCTATTATTCCCTACTGACACTTCGTCACAAATTTACCTTGATGCAAACGCAACGACTCCCGTGCTACCTTGTATTGCCGAGGTTGTGTCACACACCATGCAAATTTGCTTTGGTAATCCGTCTTCTTCACATATTACTGGCATTCAAGCTAAGCATTTATTAGAGCAAACTCGTCAAAAAGCGCGTGATGTCATTGGCGCGCAGCAGGGGGATATTTTATTTACTTCAGGGGCGACAGAAGGCATTCAAACGGCTGTTGTGTCGACGTTAATTGCTGCTAAAAATCACACTATTAAAAACCCCGTTTTATTATATGGTGCAACTGAGCATAAAGCGGTACCAAATACATTAATACACTGGAATAGCGTATTAGGCATTAACGCTAAAGTGCTTGCGATACCTGTTTCAAATGATGGTCTATTAGACTTAGAATTTATCGCTGAGCATGCTAGAAATGCATTGATGATTTGTACTATGGCTGTAAATAATGAAACCGGTGTTTATCAAGATTTAACGGCCATTGAAGCAGTAATTCGCAGTCATAATGCTGACGTTGCTTGGATGGTTGATTGTGTACAAGCTTTAGGTAAAACGGCACTTGCTTTAAGTGATACCAGTATAGACTATGCGCCTTTTTCAGGCCACAAGCTCTATGCACCTAAGGGGATTGGTGTGTTGTATATTCGTCAAGGCAGTGCATACACCCCATTTATTGCTGGGGGGGGCCAAGAAAGTGGGATGCGATCAGGCACTGAAAACCTACCCGGTATTGCAGGACTTAACAAATTATTTTCCTTATTACTTGATAAAGCAAACGACACGTTTAAATCACTTGATGTGTTGCATAGCTACCGTGAACAATTGCAGCATGCGTTAGTTGATACCTTCGGCAGTTTAACATTTAACCATGACTTTGATTTATCAGTACCAACCACTTTAAACTTTTCGGTTGATGAACTAAGCAGCAAAGAAGTAATGGATTTATTTGATGCGGCCGGTATTCGTATCAGTGGCGGCTCTGCGTGTAGCTCAGGGGCGAGTCGCAGCTTTGTTCTTGATGCTATGGGGGTGAGTGATTGGCGTAGTGAAAATGCAATACGTTTATCATTTGGACCTGCGACAACCCAAGCTGAAATAACCACAGCTTGTACACGTATTCGTTCACTTAAACCTATATTACAAGCAAACTGTTTAATGGTGTCTGATTCATCATTACCGTTGCAAGAAGTATGTGCCTTAGGACTCACTCAATTTAGACACCAAGGTGCATGTTGTTGGCTTTATGTCAGCCAAAATAAGCACGCGGTGATTATTGATCCGATTGTAGAGCTCATTCCACGCCTTGAAAAAATAGTGCATACCCAAAATTTAACTGTAGCAGCGATTTTAGATACTCACGCACATCAAGAACGCTGTGCTGCAACAGCGTTGTTAGCACAAGCCCTAAAGTTCAGTTTTGCTGACACAGATCAATTAGGTTGGCCAATTTCACAGGATCGGATTGAATTGTCAGAGTGCACAATTGAACGGATCGCAACACCAGGTCACAGTGAAGATAGTGTTAGTTATTTATTAAAGTGTAATGACTCACACCAAGTACGCTTCTGCTTTTGTGGCGATCTACTGCTTCCAGCAGGACTTGGTAATACAGCTATTGATGGTGGTAATGCGTTAGTGATGGCACATTCATTACGGCAACTATCTCAATGCTTGGACAATTCGACAGTGATCTGCTCAGGGCATGATTACCAGCAATGTTTTGCGATTAATTGGCAAGTGCAACAACAGCAGACACCGTTATTGAAGGCACTATTAACGAATGAAATAACAGATGCCGAATTCTCACAGCAAAAACACCACAGTGACGAGTGCAACCTATCGAAATTTGCAACTTTGTGCGGTTATGCAGATAGTTTACAGCACAGTACAGCGTATGAGGTAAATGCAGCGCAAGCGAAAGAAATGTTAATACTTGCAGATGTCCATTTAATTGATACCCGAGAACCCTATGAGCATGGCGCTAATGATATTTCTCAGCAATTAGCAATTACCCCTGATCGTGTGATGAATATTCCGCTTAGTAGAATGGCAAATGCGTTGGTAGATGGGCAATTGAATGCGCAAAATAAATATATTTTACTTTGTCGCAGTGGTAATCGCTCAAAACAAGCGGCTACTAATTTATCTCAACTTGGCTTTACCCAAGTGTATAACCTCAGCGGTGGTATGGCATTACTTTAATTAAAAGTGCCTAACAACAATAAAGGCGCTTACAAGCGCCTTTATTGTTGTTAGTAACGTGGCAATGCTATTGTTTGGGTCCTGAGCTTTCTCTTACAACAATAGAGGGAGTAAACGAAGTAATGATGTCTTTGTCTTGATTGCGTGCCCCTCGGGTTTTTGTGAAGAGCAAGCGTGCTGCATGTTGAGATATAATATCATTTGCTTGGTGTGCGGTGGTTAGTTTTGGCCATGTCTGGCGTGAGAAGGGTGAATCCTCAAAGCCGGTAATGGATAATTGCTCAGGAATAGCGATACCCATTAGGCGTGATGCAAACAAGGCTCCAGCGGCCATTTCATCGTTACCACCTAAGATGGCGGTGATCGCCAGTTTGTTGTTGTCGGCTAGTAATGTTTTTGCGCCTTCAACACCAGATTCAAAAGAGTACTTACCATCATACACAAAGTCACTGTTAAATTTTACTTGATGATCTGCCAGCGCGGCTTTATAGCCTTCAAGACGCTCTGATGTGGATTTATGCTCTTTATCACCACAAATGAAGCCTATATTTTCATGGCCATGTGCAAGTAAATGAGTAGTGATTTCATACGCGGCTTTGTAATCGTTTACATAAATACAGGTATCTTGATCATCATCAGTGGGTCGCCCAGATAGGACGCGAACGTAGTGAATATTTAATTCATCTAACAAATTAGTGATGCTACTTTGCTCTGATAATGGAGGGGTGAGTACAAGCCCTGCTAGACGAGAGCGTTTTATCATAGTGATAAAGTCTGCTTCCATATTGGCATCAGTGTAAGTACAAGGGTGGATCACCAATTCATAGCCTTCGTCTTTGCAGCGAGAGAGCACACCATTTTGCATATCAATAACATAATAGGCATTGGGGTTGTCATAGACTAAACCTACAGTAAATGATGACGTACCGGCTAGATTTCGCGCTGCAAGGTTAGGTTGGTAATTCAACTCATTGACAGCTTCCATCACGATATCGTAAGTTTTTTTACGAACAGAAGGTTCTTTGTTGATCACCCGTGAAACTGTTTTCATCGACACTCCGGCGAGTCTCGCTACATCATTTATAGTTACTTTCATAGAGTTACTTTTAGGTTATTGTTTTAGTGTTGTCTTGTTCCTGCGATGAGCATTTATGAGTAGACTTAGCAGTGCTCTATTCATTAATTCTTCATCTAGACCAGTTAGTGTATCTAATGTTCAACAAAATTAGCAGTAAAATAATTGAGATAATTTTTATGATACCGGTGTCAAATGAGTAAAAGTGCGTTATTATCTCGATTGTAAAATATAAAAGTAGCTTATTGACAGCGTTGTCATTTTAACTTATCGTTAACTTCGTTTGTAGGTTAATACGCTATCAGTTCACTTTATTTATATAAAGATAGTTACAAATCAGTTTGTTGCAAGTTTAAGGGGATGTTAAAAAATGAGTTGTCGTTCACAGTTAGCTAGTTGGCAAGCATTACAAACAAGTGCAAATAAGATGAAGGAAATTCATCTTAAAGATTTATTTGCCAATGACAGCACTCGATTCGAGCAATTTTCGACTCAAATCCCTGGTGTTTTATTTGATTATTCAAAGCAATTGATTGATAACAATGTGGTCACTCAATTGATTTCTTTAGCGCAAGAGTGCGATATCGCCACTTGGCGTGACAAAATGTTCAGCGGTGAAAAAATCAATATCACTGAAGATAGAGCGGTTCTTCATACAGCGCTTCGTAATCGCAATGAATCATCGCTAGTTGTTGATAATGAGAATGTAAGTTCGGTGGTGAACGCTGAATTACAAAAGATTAAGTTGTTCGTGAATAAAGTTCGCAGTGGACAATGGTTAGGTTATACCGGTAAAGCGGTTAAAGATGTTGTCAGTATTGGTGTAGGTGGCTCAAATTTAGGGCCGCAAATGGCAACTGAAGCGCTGAAAAGCTACGCTGATGACACTTTGAAAGTGCATTATGTTTCAAATGTCGATGGTGTGCAAATCGCTTCTGTTTTGAAAGAGATTGATCCAGAAACGACGTTGTTTGTGATTTCATCAAAAACGTTTACTACATCAGAAACCATGACCAATGCAAAAACTGCCGTTGCGTGGTTTTTAGAATCAGCGAATGACAAGCAAGCGATTGCAAAACACTTTGTAGCTGTAAGTACTAACTTAGAAAAAACGGCTGCATTTGGCATTGCCGATGAAAACGTATTCACTATGTGGGATTGGGTTGGTGGTCGCTTTTCATTATGGAGTGCGATAGGATTACCAATCGCATTATACTTAGGCTTTGAGGCCTTTGAAGCCGTGCTTGATGGTGCATTTGAAGTAGATGAACATTTTAAAACAGCTGAGTTTCAGGAAAACATTCCACTTTTGATGGCATTATTAAGTGTGTGGAACACCAGCTTCTTAGGTTTTGATTCACAGGCCATTTTGCCTTACGACCAAGCATTGCATATGTTGCCAGCTTATTTACAGCAAGGTGAGATGGAAAGTAATGGTAAGCATGTAAACTTTGCGGGCAATACCGTGCCGTATACCACAGTGCCAATTATCTGGGGTATGACAGGTATCAATGGTCAACATGCCTTTTATCAGTGTTTGCATCAAGGAAACGTTGTTGTACCCGCTGATTTTATTGCGTCAATTAAGCCGCAAATCAACGTAGGTGAGCACCACGATATATTATTATCGAATTTCTTTGCGCAAACCGAAGCAATGATGATGGGTGTTGATGCACAGCAAGTGCGTGCAGAGTTAACAGCCAAAGGTAAAACTGAGGCTGAAATCACGCAGTTGCTGAATCATAAAATTCATCAAGGTAATCGTCCAACGACATCAATGTTGTTAGACACCGTAGATGCAAAAACAGTGGGTCGTTTAATCGCTTTGTATGAGCACAAGATTTTCTGCCAAGGTATCATCTTAGCGATATGTTCGTTTGATCAATGGGGTGTTGAATTAGGTAAAGGCTTAGCATCAAAAATTGAAGCTGAGTTATTGGATGACAGTGTCACTCACCCTCATGATAGCTCAACAAATGGTTTAATGAGCTACTATAAACAACGACGAGCACAGTAAAAAATTCGCACAGTATAATGAGTTGTATTGTGCAACCAAATACCTTTGAACGGGTAGCGCTGGAGTTCTTAGGGCCTGTGTATTTGTGAGAGGATATACAGAGCCCCTAAGACTCATTTAATTACCAGTTTACTATGAGTAAAGCTGGAACAATATTCAGCACTAAAGACAAGCGAATTCAACAGGCTTTTTCTCGATCACGATGCCAAAAAGCTGACATCATCTAAACAATAAGAATGTATGCCTATTACTATCGATAAGCGATAGTCGACAACGAGGCATAGCAAACGTAGAGAGTAAATTATGCTAAATCCTTTTGATATTGTAATTTTTGGGGGCGGTGGTGATCTTGCATTACGCAAATTATTACCAGCAATGTATCGCGCATATCAAGAAGGCAACCTTCCGCAAGGTTCACGTATTTTACCGACGGTTCGTGAAGAAAGTAAACGTGCGGAATATATAGAAACAGCTCACCAAGCATTAAAAGAGTTTTTAAGTAAAGGTGAGTTTAACGCCAAAGACTGGAAAGCTTTTTCCGCGTGTTTAGTACCTGTCGTAACTAACGTTACCGAAGCGGATGACGATTGGGACAAACTAAAAACAATTCTTAATGAACATGATGAAGATAAATCTCGCGTATTTTATTTGTCACTTCCTCCAGCCGTTTATGGCAGTTGTTGTGAAATATTATCCACGAAAGGTCTTATCACACCAACATCTCGTGTTGTAGTCGAAAAGCCAATAGGTTATTGCGGTAGCTCGGCTGAAGAGATCAATGCAAAAATTGCTGAGTATTTTACTGAAGAGCAAATTTTCCGTATCGATCACTACTTGGGTAAAGAAACCGTTCAGAATTTAATGGCATTGCGCTTTTCAAATTCAATATTTGAAAATATGTGGGATGCTAAATCAATTGATAATATTCAAATCAGCTTATCTGAAACCGTAGGCCTTGAAAGTCGCGCTGGTTTTTACGATAAAGCCGGTGCATTACGTGATATGGTGCAAAACCATTTATTACAGTTGCTATGTTTAGTGGCAATGGAATCACCAAACAAATTAAATGCCAGCAGTATTCGTACTGAAAAATTAAAAGTATTAGAGTCACTTCGTCCACTTGTAGGAACGGATGTAGACGACAATATTATTCGTGGTCAATATGTACCAGGCGATTTAGCGGGTAAAATAGTTCCAGGTTATCTTGAAGAACTTAATGAAGGTTCGAGTAAGACAGAAACCTTCGTTGCTATTCGTGCGCACATTGATAACTGGCGTTGGGCTGGTGTGCCATTTTACTTGCGTACAGGTAAGCGTATGGCTAAACGTTGTGCTGAAATTGTGGTTGAATACAAAAAAGTTTCACATAACGTGTACGGCGATAACGTAGGAAAAATTGAACCAAACCGCTTAGTTATTCGTCTGCAACCTGAAGAGACAATTCAATTAACCTTGATGTCAAAACGTCTTGATAATCTTGAGATGCAACTTGAGCCTGTAACTATGAATATTGAGCTTTCCCAAGCTTATAGTAATGGTTTTCACTCCGATGCGTACAAACGTTTAATGCTTGATGCTGCAGCAAATAACCCATCATTGTTTATACATCGTGACGAAGTACGCCAGGCATGGAAATGGATTGACCCTATTATTGAGCGTTGGCAAGAAAAAGGTAAACCGGCCTTATACCGTGCTGGTAGCTGGGGACCAGATGATGCTGACGAATTATTAGCTGAAAATAACCATGTTTGGTTTAACACTGGCGATAAGGTATAAGCATGGCAACCATCGTAGAAAAGTTTTTTGACTCAAAAGATGCATTAACAGCAGAGTTATCAGCAACGCTTGAACAAAGCCTAGTTGATGGTATTGAAGCGAGTGGACGTGCAGTACTTATGGTATCAGGTGGTTCATCTCCTGCACCTGCATATAAACACTTATCTAATTTAGCTTTAGATTGGGCGAAAATCGACGTTGCCATGGTCGATGAGCGCTGGGTTGATGCAGAGCATGATAAAAGTAATGAAGCGTTCATAAAAAGCACATTACTACAAAACCATGGCGCCGATGCAAACTTTATCACAATGAAGAATAGTGCTGCTACAGCTCAGCAGGGCAGCGCAGAATGTGAAGCCGCATATCAGCAGCTTAAACGTCCATTTGATGTGACTATTTTGGGGATGGGTCCTGACGGCCATACAGCTTCATTATTTCCACATGCTAAAGGTCTTGAATACGGACTAACGACATCAGACTTGGTATGTGCAATTAACGCTATTGAAAGTGACGTGACAGGCAGTATTACTGAGCGTATGACTTTGACGTTGGCAGCCATAGCCCAATCTAAAGTTGTTAAGTTGTTGATAAGCGGTGAAGAAAAGCTAGCTGTTTATAAAACTGCAAAAGCTGGTGGTGATGTCAATGATATGCCGTTGCGTGCAGTATTAAATCACCCAAGCATTAATATTGAAGTTTATTGGGCACCATAAGTATATAGTTGCTCAACACTTTAAAATGCAGACTTTTAAGTCTGCATTTTTTGTTTTCAGCTAAAATTAGCTCATTGTATAGCTGAGGCTGCACACTTGAGTTTATGTGAAAATTGCCGCCTGACACTAATCGATTAAATGTTTAACTTAAACTAAGACGTTGACAGCGTTATGAATTTTTAAGTAGAACAGTAACATGTCAAAAATTTCACCTTGTTATTACTGTGTCTATCAGTCACTGCAAATAGTCTGAGTTAACACGATTGACCTTAATGTATTCTTTCGATAGTTAGCTACGATAAATGGAATACTCACGAAATAAAGGTAGACATAAGTAGTATAGGTCTTTATAATTGAAAAATGACAACGCTGTCATTGATATTGATAACCATTTACTCAAGTTCCCCTTAGGTAGATTATTTGCCCTAATTTACCAAATAATGAGTGTCAATAGGTGCGTTTTATTACAGCTAATCGAATTAATATTATTGTAGTTTAAACGAGTATTGTTCCACTTGTAAGGATCAGGTGGAACGTTTTTTTTACACTTTGACTTATCAAAAATCTTAAAATTACCTAAAATCGTACATTTGCTTTTCTCTTTTTTGACATATTCATGTTATATTCACGCCGTTAAAAAGTAACAATCCATAAAGTTCATTATTTTTATTTCTTTTAATTTCAATTGCTTAGTGTTTTTATAGCTATTTTTTTACACAATATAGCTAAAAAGATGTAGCACAATTGTAATTTAGAGTGTATGGTTTGTTACTAGATGACAACGCTGTCATCATCACTGGGCAGAAGTGATAAATAAAACCAACAAAATGATTCAAGGGGAATCCTGTGTTAGCTAAAAATTTTAAAAAAAGCTTATTAGCAGTAAATATCGGTCTTGTAATGAGTGCCGGATTCACTGGTGCTGCATTCGCAGCTGAAGAAACGCAAATCAAAGAAGACGTTGAAGTCATTGAAGTACGTGGTATTCGTGCCTCAACTAAAGCTGATATTAACAACAAACGCTTTGCAAATGCAGTTGTTGATTCTATTACTGCAGAAGATATTGGTAAATTTCCAGATAAAAACGTTGCTGAATCACTTTCACGTATTACGGGTGTTGGTGTAAGTCGAGAGTTTGGTGAAGGTGAGAAGATCACTGTTCGTGGTTCTGATCCTACTAAAAACCGTACTTTACTTAATGGTCAAAACGTAGGTACAGCTGATTGGTTTATTCTTGATAATCCATCACGTAGCTTTAACTTCACTATGTTACCATCTTCTTTGGTAAGTAACTTGGAAGTTTATAAGTCACCAGAAGCGCGTTTAGACGAAGGTTCGATCGGTGGTACAGTAATTCTTCATACTCGTAAACCTCTGGACTTAGACTCTGGTACGACTCACATCAACCTTCAAAGCCAATATTCAGAAACATCTGAAGAGCATGACCCACTAATTGAAGGTTTATTTTCATGGAAAAATGAAGATGAAAAGTTTGGTATTTTAGTTTCTGGCTCTAAATCAGACCGTACAGTTCGTCGTGAAGGCTTTGAAGTGCTAGGTTGGGATGCACAAGATGGTGATACATACACACCTCGTACTATGGGTGTACCAGTATTCCGTCAAGACCGTGAAAGAACAACATTATTTACAGCAATTCAATTTGCACCATCAGATGACTTTAGTGCTACTTTAAACATCTTAGATTCAAATATGGATGTGAATAACACGAACTCAAACTATCTACTTATGAATCCAGTAACTAACGCTAACCTAAGTTACGAAGGGGAAAATGCTGTGTATGGAAGTGGTGGTACTGATGTTCGCTGGAACCACATTAACCGTATTTCAAGCACAGATACAAGCTCAATTCATTTAGATATTGATTTTGCAACAGATTCTTTCAGCATGAATGTTGAGTTAGGTACAACCGAGGCTGAAGGTGGTACTTTGAATGAAACGTCTTGGGAGTATGGTGGTCAAGGTGATTATAACTTTGATTTAACGGGAAGCACACCAACGGTTAATGCAGGTATTGATGGTACTGATCCTTCTAAATTTAATGGCGGCTGGATCTGGGGTGGTAATAAGCCAACGACAGACGAAGAAAGTTATGGTCAAGTAGATTTTGATATTCCTGTTGATATGGGCGCATTCACTGCTATTAAAGTGGGTGTGAAGTATCGTGACCAGAAACGTACTCAAGATAGAGAAGCGTACAGCTGGCACTGGGGTTATGCAAACGATGGTGTTAGTGCTAATTACATGAGCCAAATTATTGGTAAAGATTGTCCTACTTTAGCACAATGTGACCTTGCTATTGGTTCTGATTCAGTAGGTGCTGATGTTGTAAATGGTGATATCACGCAGCAATTAACGCATAACAGCGCTAAAATGTTTGAACTTGGCTTAGGTCCAGACGCATCATACGCAGCACACAAAGTACTTGGCGAAATATTTGCAGTTGAAGAGAAAAAGACCTCATATTACATTCAGGGTGACTTCTCTGGTGATGATTTCCGAGGTAACATAGGTGTTCGTGTTGCGAAGACTGATCAAGACTCTTCAGGTTATTTATTCTCTTCTGATTCAGCAGGTCTATTAACAGTTGATAATCCAGGCTTGAATCCTGATTTAGTTCCATCAACGCTTGAGTGGGTAACTGAATCGCGTAGTTATACTGAAATTTTACCTAACTTTAACTTGTCATATGATTTAGCTGAAGATCAAATTGTTCGTTTATCAGCGGCAAGAACAATGGCTCGTCCTAACTTTTTTGATATCTCACCAATTACAGCACCTGGTGATTTAGGTGAAGCTTACCCAACAGCGCAAGCGGGTAATCCTAACTTAGACCCTCAGTTAGCTAATCAGTTTGATGCTGCATGGGAATTTTATTTTGATGAAGCATCACTTTTTGCAATAACATTATTTTATAAAGATATTGAAAGCTACCAAACCTCTGGTACTTACATGCAAGACTTCTACGACCAAGAAGAAGATATGTGGATCAGTGCGACAGTAACACGTCCAGAAAATGGTCCTGGTGGAACGACTACAGGTCTAGAAGCTACATTGCAGTATGACTTAGGTGGTGGTTTTGGTGTATCAGCGAACTATACTTATACTGATGCACAAAATGATGGCGAACGTAATGTTGAGAACCCGGGTTCTGGTCTAGTAATGGGCGCATCAGAAAATATGTTAAACGCTTCAGCATTTTATGAAGATGACTTGTTTTCAGTGCGTGCAATGTACAACTATCGTACTGAGTGGTACAAAGGTCTGCATTCTTCAGGCACAGAGCTATGGAATGATGACTATGGTCAATTAGACTTCACTACAACTGTAAATGTTACAGAAAATATTTCTGTTGTGTTTGAAGGTATTAACTTAACGAATGAAAAAGTAGTTGAGTACAATACAAGTAAAGACCGAGTTCTATCAATTTATGAAAATGGTCGCCGATTTGTTCTTGGTGCTAATTTCCGCTTCTAAGATTCAACTCATATAAAAAATGCCGCAACTTAGCGGCATTTTTTGTTTATCCTGCTTGCTATACTAATACCAATCGACTTAAATATTTAACCATTCTAGCGGGCTAAATAAAGCGCTAACTGCGTTATAAATTTTTCATGTAGAACAACTACATGTCAAAATTTATGCCTTGTTATCACTCCATTTACCTGTCGCTATAAATGGTCAGTA
>NZ_PNDT01000057.1:0-42555 GCF_005886375.1 Pseudoalteromonas sp. S1727 | reverse complement strand
ACCAAGGCTCGCCGCCTAAATAACGCGCTAACTGCGTTATAAATTTATCATGTAGAACAACTACATGTCAAAATTTATGCCTTGTTATCACTCCATTTATCTGTCGCTATAAATGGTCAGTAACTCAACACGATTGGTATAAAAACCGATTAAACGTAGATCATTAGTTACGCTCAATATCGCGTTCGTGCCGAAAAATAATAATTAAATGCGTATATAAAATACGCGTAGGAGCCTCTATTTTGAAGTCATTAGATGAAAAACCTATTCCACAGGCCAGCTTTCTTGATGCCTTGATCCCCATTACTGTACTAATCTGTTTACTCGGTGCAGCGGTCTACTTATTTGGTGATAGTTCATCATCTGGACCTAACCAAATTGCATTGTTGTTTGCAACATTTACAGCAGCATTGATTGGTCTGAAAAATGGCTACAGTTGGAAAAAACTTGAACAAGCAATGATTGAAGGGATCACGTTATCATTAGGGGCTATACTCATTTTATTGATGGTTGGCGCACTGATTGGTACTTGGTTACTCTCTGGGACAGTGCCGACGCTAATTTATTATGGTTTACAAGTCATCAACCCTAGCTGGTTTTATGCCGCGAGCTGTTTAATTTGCGGCATAGTTGCAATGAGTATAGGTAGCTCTTGGACCACAGCTGCAACAATAGGTGTCGCATTGCTAGGGGTGGCCACTGGACTTGGTTTAGAGCAAACAGTCACTGCAGGAGCGGTAATATCAGGTGCTTATTTTGGTGATAAGCTGAGCCCACTCTCTGAGACAACAAATTTAGCGCCAGCTGTTGTGGGCGCTGACTTATTTGAGCATATTCACCACATGCTGTGGACTACCGTGCCTAGCTTTGTTATCGCTTTGATAATCTTTGTTTTTATGGGGTTTAATGCCACGGCTTCTAGTGAAGCTGGACGTATTGATGAGATCACGGCGATTTTGCAGCAAAACTTTAATATTGGTTTCGAAATGTTGGTGCCATTATTGGTTTTATTAGTGTTAGCGATTAAAAAAATGCCTGCTTTTCCTGCTATTTCGATTGGAGCGGTGATAGGGGCTGTTTGGGCTATGCTATTTCAGTCAGACTTAATTGCCTCCCAAATAGATAGCTCGAAAGGAGAGCTTGTTGGATATTTTAAGTTAATTTGGACCACTTTTTTTGATGGTTTTACGATTGCTACCGGCGATGAAAAAATGAACTCATTACTTAGTGGTGGTGGTATGTCCGGTATGCTTACAACCACTTGGCTTATCATGACTGCCTTGATGTTTGGTGCCATTATGGAAAAAACGGGGTTACTTGATATTTTTGTAAAAAGCATTCTTAAAATTGCTAAAAGCACCGGTTCGTTGATTAGCGCGACAATCGCAACTTGTATCGGCACTAATGTCATTGCTGCAGATCAGTACATTGCTATTGTTGTGCCAGGGCGCATGTTTAAAGAAGAATATAAAAAGCGGGGGTTAAAGCCGGTTAATTTATCACGAACCCTAGAAGATGGCGGTACGATAACGAGCCCATTAATCCCATGGAATACGTGCGGTGCGTACATGCAAAGTGTGCTTTTGATTAATCCATTTGATTATGCATTGTATGCATTTTTTAACCTTATCAACCCTTTATTAGCTGTTGTGTATGCTTACCTAGGTATTAAAATTTTACGTATTAAGCCTAAACAACAGGCATAAATTAGTTGCTCCCCGCTCAAGGGGAGCCCTTTTTGGAGTTCTCCATGACTGCAACAAAAAAACCTCAAGCCCAGTATCTTAAAGATTATCAAGCTCCCCCATATTTTATTGAACATGTTGATTTAACCTTTGATCTGGCTCCCTTAAATACCCGGGTAACAAGTGTGATAACGCTAAAAAAAGCGGTAGCTGGTGAAGCTGATTTAGCGTTGGATGGAATTGAGTTAACTTTAATTTCAGTGGCTGTAGACGACGTCGCTTATAGTGATTATACGCTGTTAGATGAACAGCTGGTGATCCATAATTTACCCACAGAGTGTCAGGTCACAATCGTCAATGATATTTCACCAAAAACGAATACTTCCTTAGAAGGTTTATATCTTTCAGGGGGAGCGTATTGCACACAGTGTGAAGCACAAGGCTTTAGAAAAATAACCTACTATTTAGATCGCCCTGATGTGCTTGCAAGCTTTGATGTTACAATTATCGCAGATCAAAGCTATCGTCACCTTTTGTCAAATGGTAATAAATTAACGCAAGGACAATTAGATGACGGTCGCCACTTTGCAAAATGGCAAGATCCATTTAAAAAGCCTAGTTACTTATTTGCACTGGTAGCAGGGGATTTTGATGTACTTGAAGACACTTTTGTCACAAAAAGTGGACGCAATATTGAATTAGCGTTGTTTGTTGATAAAGGTAACTTAGCGAAAACCCCCCATGCCATGACCTCACTTAAAAAATCAATGCAGTGGGATGAGCAACGTTTTAACCTCGAGTATGATTTAGATATCTACATGATTGTTGCCGTGGATTTTTTCAATATGGGCGCGATGGAAAATAAAGGATTGAACATCTTTAATTCTAAGTGCGTACTAGCGAATCAAGAGACCGCGACTGATAAAGATTATCATACTATAGAGTCAATCGTCGGACATGAGTATTTTCATAATTGGACAGGCAACCGAGTTACTTGCCGCGACTGGTTTCAGCTATCATTAAAAGAAGGCCTAACGGTTTTTCGTGATCAAGAATTCAGCAGTGATCTAGGTTCACGAGCACTTAACCGTATTGATGCAGTAAAAGTGATGCGTACCCATCAGTTCAGTGAAGATGCAGGTCCTATGGCGCACCCGATTCGTCCTGAACAAGTGATAGAAATGAATAATTTCTACACGGTGACAGTGTACGATAAAGGTGCTGAAGTTATTCGTATGATGCATACATTGTTGGGTGAAGAAAAATTTCAACTTGGTATGGCTCTTTATTTTCAACGTCATGATGGGCAAGCTGTTACTTGCGATGACTTTGTTGCAGCCATGAGTGATGCCTCTGGTATTGATTTAACTCAGTTTAAACGTTGGTATAGTCAAGCTGGGACACCACGTCTGATTGTTGAGCAAGAATATAATACTGAGGAGGGTATCTTTACATTGAGTATTGAGCAACTCGCGCCAGTTAATCAACCGGATAATGCGCCGTTACATATACCATTTGCTATTGAGTTACTTGATAGGCAGGGCCAACCTGTACCATTGAGCTTTGCAGGTAAACCTATTGACCATGTTCTAGATGTAACCAACACGTATCAGCGCTTTAGTTTTGATGGTTTAGCAACAAAGCCTGTGGCAGTGTTATTAGAAGATTTTTCAGCGCCATGTATTGTCGAGCAACACACAACTGAGGCTGATTTATTACATATAATGCGTTTTGCTCGTAGTGATTTTTCGCGTTGGGATGCGCAGCAACAACTGCTTATTAATGCTGTGAAAGCCGCGATAGAAAACCCTAGAGAGCATTCACTTGCCAAGGAAGTTATAAACGCGTTACGTAGCTTAGTTATTGAGAGAAAGGGTGATTTAGCGTTGATCGCTGAGCTGTTAAAATTACCTAGTTTTGACACTTTAGCCGCAGAATTTGCAGTGATCCCGGTCGATGAAATTGTTGCTATCACCCAGCAATTTGAACTGCAAATAGCGAAACAATTGCAGTGCGAGTTTATCGCATGTTATCAAAGCTTGGTTGATGATGGTTCTGTTAGCGCCGATGCCGTTGCAGTACGTGCATTAAAAGGAATATGTTTACATTATTTAGCAAAAATTGATGAACCTGAGCATGCGCAACTACTTTGCGATGCCGCGAACTCTCATAATATGACCAACGTATTGGCAGCCCTGAGTGCTGTTGTTAAGGCCGACAGTCCTTTATCTGTTGAATTATTAAATCAATTTGACAGCCAATGGCGTCATGATGTGTTAGTGATGGACAAATGGTTTGCATTACAAGCAATGCAAGGTGGCGATAACGCAATTGTTAATATCAATAAGCTCTATGAACATCCTTGTTTTGATTTTTCTAACCCAAATCGCGTAAGGGCATTAGTGGGGAGTTTTAGTCACTTTAATACAGCGCAATTCCATCGTAAAGATGGTGCAGGTTATCAGTTATTAGGGGACTTGTTAGTCAAATTAAACGCTATTAATCCGCAAAATGCATCACGCATGCTTACACCATTTATGTCGTGGCGTCGTTATGACGAAGTACGCTCGATGGCGATGAAAGCCCAGTTACAGCGTCTTGCAGAGCTGGACAATTTAAGCGATGATTTATTTGAAAAAGTTGATAAAGCATTGCAATAAATTATGGTTGAATATTATTTTCTACTTAATCTTACCTACAAACAATGTATGGATTATTACGAAGGCAAGTACACGTCGGTACAAGTAATTGAAGATGGCGGCAAGAAAGTTCGTTTTGCCGCAAGCCATTTACGTCCTTTTATTTCTTCGTTAGGAGTGAGAGGACGCTTTCGACTTTTACTTACACCTGAACACAAATTCTTACGCTTGGAGCGAATAGGTTAGAACAGTATTTTCTTATAATATTGTTTTTTTTGTTAATTCAATTTGTCCTATTGTTAATTTACGTGTATAAATTATCTGGTAGGACGTCTTACCATTACGTAAACGCCAACTAAACAGAAAAATTATGACTGATTGAACGCGTTCTATTTGTAATTTCTTTATTTCGCTTCTATCGTTACGACTACACTAAAAACAATAACTTGATCACAAAATTACCCGCGACAGGGGGAACACACAATGATAAGAAGATCGCTTTTTGTTAAAAACAAAATATTTTTAGGCCTAGCTGCTGCAACATTAGGTTTATCAACAGGTGCGTCACACGCTGCTAACTTTGAAGTTGGTGGCTTTGATGTAACATTTGATTCAAACTTTTCCTATGGTCAAAGTATCCGCGTAGAAGACCGCGACTTTTCTTTGATTGGTAAAAGTAATAATCCTGCTTTTAATTGGACAGGCTATGATCCATCCCTTAATCCAATATACACAGCACAAGATGTGTGGGCACAGCCTGGCGCCTACTCAAATAATGGTGATGCTGGGGATTTAAATTTTGACAGTGGCGAATCCTTTTCGAAACTATTAAAAGGCACACACGATTTATCGATCAATAAAGATAACTATGGCTTGTTTACTCGCTTTATGTATTTTTATGATTTTGAGTTAATGGATGGCGATCGGGCTTATGTTAACCCTGTATCAGGTGGTGGCGTTGACCCATGTGATGATCCAGATACTAAAGAGCAAGTGTGCGCGGACATTCGCTTACTCGATGCCTTTGTATGGGCAGATTTTGATTTAAATGATGGTAAAAATCCATTATCAGTGCGGTTAGGTCAGCAAGTTGTCAACTGGGGTGAAAGTACGCTTATTTCACACGGTATCAATGTTAACCCTGTTGATATAGACCGTTTAAAAGCGCCTGGTGCTGAGCTAAAAGAAGCCTTTATTCCTGTAGGCATGCTATGGGCATCATTAGGTATTACCGACAACATCAACCTTGAAGCGTTTTATCAGTATGATTGGCATGAAACACGACTACCAGCAGCGGGGAGTTATTTTTCGACCAATGACTTTGCATCTGAAAACGGTTATCAGCAAAACATTCAGCTTGGCTTCACGTCTAACCCAGATATTGATCTGGCGTTTTTAACACAGAGCTTAAATAATTTACAAGCATCGTTTGGTGCTGCAGCTGCTGCACAAGGTATCGACCCAACCAGTGCTGAAGGTCAAGCATTACTTGCTAATATGTATTTAGCTTACCCAACTAAAGTAGCACTTAAAGGTAAGGGAGATGCAGGTAAGACTGAGCCAAAAAATGGCGGCCAATACGGTTTACGTTTAGGGATGTTTTTACCTGAATTAAATGATACTGAAGTGGCGTTATACCACATTAACTATCATAGTCGTCGTCCACTTATTTCAGGTCAAGTATCTAACTTTACAAATGAAGCGATTGCTGAAGATTTGGCGATGATCCTCTCGCCGGATACACAGATCACTGAAGACAATATCACTCAACTGAACGCATTTACACAAGGTAAGTTAGTCTACCCTGAAGATATTAAGCTCTATGGTGTTAGCTTTAATACTTCAATTGGTGAGACGGCGTTTGCGGGGGAGTTTGCATTTCGTGAAGACGAGCCTCTGCAAATTGATGACGTTGAACTACTTTATGCAGGTATGCCTGAGCAGTTAGCTGTTGCAGGTATTCGTCCTGATTTTGCGGGTATTTCACAAATGAGCCAAGGCGATGCAATTAGCGTTGTAGGACCTGGCGAAACAGCACAAGGTTATATTGAACGTAATACTGCACAACTACAGTTTACTGCTACACATTTATTTGGACCATCACTTGGTGCAGATAGTTGGGCTGTGGTCGGTGAAGTTGGGGGGGTGCGTATTAATGATATGCCAGAGTACGACGAGTTACGTTTAAATGTCTCAGGTACTGGTCGCAGTGGTGTTATCACAGGTCCTGGTACTGATGATTATTCAACGCTGCATCTTGGTTTATCAAATGGGCCTGAAACGAACCCTTTCCCGAGCGCATCAGCATGGGGTTACCGCTTAATTGCTAAAGGTGATTATTTTAACTTCTTTAAGGGGGTTAACTTTTCACCTCGATTTGTTTTTTCTCACGATGTAAATGGTATTACACCTGATCCAATGTTCTTATTTATTGAAGACCGTAAATCACTAGGTGTAACAGCAAACTTTAATTACCAAAACGCGTGGTCGTTTGACTTTAGCTACAACTCATTCTGGGGTGGTGGTCAAACTAATACATTCTCTGACCGCGATTTTGTTTCTTTTAATATTAAATATTCAATTTAAGGGTATCATCATGATAAAAAAACCTACCCTCATTGCACTAACGCTATGTAGTTTGTTTTCTACAACGGCTGTAGTTGCTAAAATGACTAGCGAAGAAGTCGCACGTTTAGGTGCGGATTTAACACCAGTAGGTGCTGAAAAAGCAGCCAATGCAGATGGCTCGATTCCAGCTTGGACGGGTGGTATCACCACTCCACCTGCAGGGTATACGCCAGGTATGCATCACCCAGACCCATATGCCAATGACAAAGTACTTTTCACCATTGATAAATCAAATGTTGATAAATACAAGGCTAACTTAAGCCCAGGCCAAGTTGCACTTTTTGAAGCGTACCCAGATACCTTTAAAATGAATATCTATACAACCCATCGTAGCGCTTCTAATCCGCAGTTTGTTTATGATGCAACGAAGCAATATGCACCTACTGCAGAGTTGATTGAAGAAGGTAACGGCATAAAAAATACCGCCATTGGTATTCCTTTTCCAATTCCTAAAAATGGCTTAGAAGCGATTTGGAATCACTTATTACGTTATCGTGGTCTCTCGATTGAACGTTTTGGTGGCCAAGCTGCACCGACTGCGTCAGGCTCATACAACATGGTTGGCTTTGATGAGCAATTGTTAGTTAAATATTCAGACCCAAAAGCGACTCCAGCGGAGCTGCAAGAGTCAAATATTTTATTTAAATTTAAACAAAAAGTGACAGAGCCTGCACGACTTGCAGGAACGGCGTTATTAGTTCATGAGACGATGGACCAAATACTTACCCCTCGCCAAGCATGGACTTACAATACCGGTCAGCGTCGTGTTCGTCGTGCTCCTAACGTAGCCTATGATGCACCTGGAACTGCGGCTGATAGCCTTCGTACCACAGATGATTTTGATATGTTCAATGGTTCACCAAATCGCTATACGTGGACATTAAAGGGTAAGCAAGAGCTTTATGTTCCTTACAATAGCTACAAATTGCATAGCGACAAGCTTGAATATGATGATATTTTAATGGCGGGGCACATTAATCCTGAGCATGTGCGTTATGAAAAGCACCGTGTTTGGGTCGTTGAAGCGAACCTAAAAGGCGATACTCGTCATATCTATAAAAAGCGCGTGTTTTATATAGATGAAGATAGCTGGCAAGTTCAAGTAACAGATATCTATGATAACCGTGATCAAATGTATCGAGTTGCGATGGCGCATACGATCAACTACTACGATGCGTTGACTAATTGGAGTACGCTCGATGTGTATCATGATTTGAATTCACGCCGCTACCTTGCAATCGGTTTAGATAACCAAGAGAAAATGTACGATTTTTCACAATCGTTTAACGATAATGAATTTACCTCGAGCGCACTGCGCCGCGAAGGTCGTTAATTCATTCAAGCACCTGGTCTAAGCCAGGTGCTTTTTTGTTCCAAATCGCGTTTGTCATTCTGACACGTATGGGGTCCCCCGATTGCTCGTTATATACCGACAAACACACTCTTTCAAGGCGATTTAAAAATATGAAGTACATGCTTTATGCAGGCCTTGCTATTACTGCAAGCCTTTCAACACAATCAATAGCGTCTGAACCGCTTGCGGCTATTACTGCAACAAAAGCAGATAAAACGTTGTTGACTGATATTGAATTTACAGGAAAGCAATTGGTCGCTGTAGGGAAGCACGGCACTATAATTACAAGTGTTGATGCAAAAGACTGGCAACAAGCTGCTGTGCCAAGCCAAGTGTTATTAACAGCGGTCACCTTTAATGGTAGTGAGCGCGGTTGGGCGTGTGGCCATGATGCAACAATCATTAACACAACGGACGGCGGGGCGAATTGGCAATTACAACAAGTAAATACACAATTGGATAAACCCTGCCTAGACATCTTATTTATCACTGAGCAACACGGTTTTGCCGTTGGTGCTTATGGTATGTTTTATGAAACCACAGATGGTGGAGAAAACTGGCAAAAACGCTTTTTAGATTCATTGCTATTTGCAGAAGACCAAGAATACTTAAATGATTTAAAAGATTCTGATCCTGAAGCCTATGAAGCTGAAACAGCCTCAATACTGCCGCACTTCAATCGTATTGTTGCAACGGGTAATAAACTTATGCTGGTTGGTGAAATGGGGTTACTTGCTCACAGTACAGATAATGGTAAAAGCTGGCAACGTGATGAAGAAATTTATATGGGCTCTTTCTTTGCATACGCCAGTGACGATCATGGCGAGGAAGTTGTAGCGGGATTACGCGGCAATATTTTCAGCCGTCAACAAGAACAGCAGTGGCGACCAATAAACAATGATAAAACAGCCACAGTAAACAGTATTATTAAAGCAGGTGAAAACCATTGGCTGTTACTTGCTAATAGCGGGGTGATTTTTCATTACATAAATAATCAATTAACAGTTGAGCAGTTACCCGATGGTAAAGCTATTTTAGATGCGGTTCTTTTTGATAATCAGTTGGTTATGGCTTCAGAAAATGGCATTAAAGTGAAGGAGATGGCTGAATAATGCATGCAATCGTAGAATTCTTAGAAAAAGCTGTTTTTCGTCATCGATTATTGATGGTAATGAGCTTTATTGTAATTACGTGTTTTTTAGGGTTTAAAGCCACGCAAATCCAACTAGATGCCTCATTTAATAAAAATATTCCACTTAATCATGATTACATGAAAGTGTATTTAAAGCATGAAAAACAATTTGGTGGGGCAAATAGTATTTTAATCTCCGTATGTGATGATAGCGGCGATATTTTTAATCCTGAATTTTTTACACAATTAAAAGCGGTCCACGATCAGCTGTATTTTATACCTGGAGTAAACCGGCCCTTAGTGAATTCAATTTTTGCCCCTAGCGCACGTTTTGTCGAAGTCGTTGAAGATGGGTTTGCCGGCGGACCAATTATCCCAGCTAATTTTACAGCAGACAAACGTGGTTTAGCGGTTGTAAAAGAAAATATTGAAAAGGCCAAAGTAGTTGGTCGCATGATAGCATCCGATTATTCATGCGCCATGGTAACAGCGCAGTTAATGGAAACGGATCCACAAACCCAAGAAAAACTGGATACCTTAGCGTTTGCTCAAAAACTAGAAAGTGAAATTAGAGAGCCATTAAGTACGGATAAAGTCAGCATCCATATCATTGGTTTTGCCAAGATGGCTGGTGATATTGCTGAAGGCGCGAAGGGCGTCGTGTTATTTTTTGCTATCGCAATTGCGTTTACCTTCGTGATGGTGTGGTTATTTTGTGGCAGTTTAAAGCTGACTATTTTGCCAATTACTTGTTCTATTATCGCCGTGGTTTGGCAGTTAGGATTATTATCGAGCCTAGGATTTGGCTTAGATCCGATGTCAATTTTAGTGCCATTTTTAGTGTTTGCGATTGGTGTAAGCCATGGTGTACAAATGATCAATGCGATTGGGAAAAAAGTTGCAGAGCAAGACAGTGATACCCGTCGTTGTTGTCAGGCAAGTTTTAGAGCGCTATTGATCCCAGGTGGCATTGCATTGTTATCTGACACCGTTGGCTTTTTAACCTTACTGACAATTGATATTGGTATAATTCGTGAGTTGGCTATTACAGCAAGTTTAGGTGTTGCGGTTATTATTTTCACTAACTTAGTGTTATTACCTGTGTGGGCATCTTATATGCATTTTGACAACACAGTGCATATCCAATCAGGAAATAGTGACAAGCCAAATATGCTTGATACTTTGCGTGACTTATTAGTGAAAACCACCGATCCTAAATGGGCTAAAGTCATTATAGCCAGTACTCTAGTGCTATTTGCTTTGGGCTATTGGCAAGCAGGAAAAATGCATATTGGAGATTTACACGCGGGTGCACCGTCATTGCATCAAGATGCGCGTTATAACCAAGATACATTTTTAATATCGGACAAATACACCATTTCTTCGGATATTCTTAAAGTGATTGTAGAAGCGTATCCAGCAGCTTGTACAGAGCACGATGTAATGGAGCGGATCAGCCGCTTTCAATATAAAGTTGAAAACCTTGCCGGAGTGCAGTCTGCTGTAACGCTAAGCTCAGTTGCGCAATCAGTAAATGCAGGCTACAACGAAGGTAATTTGAAATGGCAAAGCTTGCCACGTAATACCGCAAGTTTAGTACAGTCAACGGCAAGAGTTGAAACCAGTACCGGGTTACTCAATGGTGATTGTTCAGTCATGCCAGTGATCATCTTTTTAGACGATCATAAAGCGCAAACCATTGAGCATATCATTGCAAGTGTTAAGCAATTTGCTATCGAAGAGCAAACCGACACATTACACTTTAAGTTGGCATCAGGACCTGTAGGCGTAATGGCTGCAACCAATGAGTCAGTCTCAGCGGCGCAATTGCCAATGATGCTTTATGTCTATGGGGCGGTGATTATTTTATGCTTAATTAGCTTTAAGAGCGTAAAAGCAACCATTGCTGTCGTGCTACCTCTATACATAGTGTCCACGTTGGCTCAGGCTTTGATGGTGCAGCTTGAAATAGGGCTAACAGTTTCAACCTTGCCTGTTATTGCATTAGGGGTGGGAATTGGTGTTGATTACGGAATTTATATTTTGTCATCTATGATGGGGCAACTAAAGCAAGGTGTGGCATTACCTGTTGCGTATCGAAATGCGCTAATTGAACGTGGCAGTGCGGTATTATTCACCGGAATTACCTTGGCCATCGGTGTCAGTACTTGGATTTTCTCTGATCTGAAGTTTCAAGTAGACATGGGGATATTGTTAACCTTCATGTTTTTGGTCAATATGCTCGGTGCGGTGTTACTTTTACCGGCAATCGGCAGTTTACTCTGGACTGACCAGAAAAAATAATGTGAATAATTTTGCTCCTAAATGGCCTGTATAGGCCATTTATATCTATAATTTGTGAATAGATGACCAAATAGCTGAAATGCTTAAAATGTTTTCATCGAAAGGGCTGTTTATTAATTTTAAAAGGGTTAGAATTTGCCTGACTCCACACAATAAATTGCTGTACAAATTTTCCACCTAAGTCGGTGGTATAGATTTAAGGAACATGTAATGACACGAAATGAAGGGCAAGCCTCGGTTATCTTAGATAATGTCTGTAAGCTGATCCAGAAAAAAGTTCACGCTGATAATGTGTTACTCGTTGAGAAATTCGCCAAATCCTTGTACAGCAATATGTCTAAAGAAGATTTGGCACATCGCAATGATAGTGACTTATATGGCGCTGCACTTAGCCTATGGAACTCGCTAGAAAAAAATACCTCTGATGACGCGGTTATCCGTGTTTTCAATCCTGAAGTAGCAAAAGATGGCTGGCAGTCATCGCATACAATCGTAGAAATTATCACTAAAGATATGCCATTTCTAGTTGATTCGGTGCGTATGGCGATGACCCGTGAAAATATCGCCTCTCACTTGCTACTGCATAGCCCACTTAAAATTCAACGCGATAAGAACGGGAAGATTTCAGCCGTTTCTAATTTAAAAGCGGAACAAGAATCCAGCTCGACAAAAACGGTATTTTTTATCGAAATCGATCGTCAAACAGATTCTTCAGTGATCGACTCGTTCAAAAAAGAACTTGAGTCAGTGCTCAACGATGTCTCTACTGCGGTAGAAGATTGGCAGCCGATCCGTAAAAAGTTAGTTGCGGTCACCAAAGAGTTACCTAAGCGTCACCACAACAACAATGCCAGTGAAGTAGCTGAAACAGTTGAATTTTTAGATTGGTTAGCGAAAGATAATTTTACTCTAATGGGTTATCGTCAATATGATTTGATACCTGTTCAAGGTGACTATCAACTCAAAGGTAAGATCGAGGGCAGTTTAGGTTTGATGAAAAATTCAACCGAAGAACATTCTCGATTGTTATCTGATTTACCAGAAGTTGCACGCCAAGAAGCGCGTAATAATAATTTACTGATCTTGACTAAAACTAACTCATTATCACGAGTTCATCGCCCAGCATACATAGATTATGTTGGTATTAAACGTTTTGATGACGAAGGTAATGTAATTGGTGAAGACCGTTTTATCGGTTTATTCTCATCAAGTTTCTATAACAACAGTGCCGCTGATGTGCCTGTATTAAAAAGCAAAATTAATCGCATCATGGAAATGTGTGATTTTGCCAAAGGCACACATGCGTACAAAGCGGTATTAAATATTCTTGAGACTTATCCGCGCGATGAGTTAGTACAAGCACGCGAAAGTGAGTTACTTGAAGTTGCAATGGGTGTATTGCAAATACAAGAACGTGATATGTGTCGCTTATTTGTTCGTAAAGATGCTTATGGCCGTTTCTTCTCTTGCATGGTTTATGTACCACGTGAGCGTTATAACACAGCACTACGCCGCGAAACGCAATGTATCTTAGCAAACGCATTTAATTCTGACGATAAAGTCGAATTTACTACCTTTTTCTCAGAGTCAACACTAGCGCGTACTCACTATACCGTGCGTGTGACTGACAACAATATCGAATATAACGTGAAAGACATCGAAAATAATTTAGTAGAAGCCGCTCGTACTTGGGAAGATAAACTACAGTCAGCATTATTAGAATCAGCTGGTGAAGCGCGTGGTAATGAACTTAATCGTAAATACTGCAATGCATTTGCCCGTTCATACAAAGATGAAGTATTGCCAAGTGCGGCCGTTGTTGATATTGAAAAGCTTGAATTGCTTAACGATGATAATAAACTCGAAATGTTGTTTTATCGTCCGCAAGAAGAAGCAAACAGTAATATTGTTCGTTTGAGCCTATTCCATAAAGACGTACCAATTCATCTATCTGATGTTATGCCAATGCTTGAAAACTTTGGCTTACGTGTCATTGGTGAAACGCCATATTCAGTTAAAACCAGTGATGGCAGTGTTAACTGGATCATGGATTTCTCTATGTTACTTGATAGTAAAGGGATCGCTGATTTTGATAAAGTATCCGCGCGTTTTCGTGCTGCATTGACCAGTGTATGGAGTAATCGTTTAGAAAACGATGGTTTTAATCGTTTAGTGCTAATGGGTGGCTTAACTGGCCGTGAAGCATCAATTCTTCGTGCTTATGCAAAGTATATGCGTCAAGTTGGGGTTACTTTCTCGCAAAGTTACATCGAAAGCACCTTAGCGAACTACCCTCATATTGGCTCACAAATTGTCAATTTATTCGCTAAAAAATTCTCAGTGAAAAGTCCAGTAAGTGTTAAAACACTTGATAAGCTAATTGCGCAAATTTACCTTGAGCTTGAAAACGTTGCTAACTTAGATGATGACCGTATCATCCGTTTGTACGTGGATATGATCATTGCTACGTTACGTACTAACTACTTTCAAAAAGATGACACTGGCCAGTTCAAATCGTATGTGTCATTTAAAGTTAACCCGAGTTTAATTCCAGATATGCCATTGCCGTTACCGGCATTTGAGATATTTGTTTATTCACCGCGCGTTGAAGGTGTGCATTTACGCGGTGGTAAAGTGGCTCGTGGTGGTCTGCGTTGGTCTGATCGTCGTGAAGATTTCCGCACTGAAGTATTGGGCTTAGTTAAAGCACAACAGGTTAAGAACACGGTGATCGTCCCGGTAGGGTCTAAAGGTGGCTTTGTATGTAAACAACTGCCTACGGATCGTGATGCGTTTTTCAAAGAAGGCCAAGAGTGCTACAAAATCTTTATTCGCGGTTTATTAGACATTACAGATAACATCATCCAAGGCGAGATTGTGCCACCTGTTGATGTGACACGTCATGATGAAGATGATGCATACTTAGTTGTTGCAGCGGATAAGGGCACGGCGACGTTCTCAGATATTGCCAATGGTATCGCGAATGAATATAACTTCTGGCTAGGTGATGCATTTGCATCGGGTGGCTCTGTGGGTTATGACCATAAGAAAATGGGTATTACTGCGAAAGGTGGTTGGGAATCTGTTAAGCGTCACTTCCGTGAAATTGATATTGATACGCAAACTACAGACTTTACTGTGGTTGCAATTGGTGACATGGCAGGGGATGTATTCGGTAATGGTATGTTGTTATCGAAGCATATTCGTCTGCAAGTGGCATTTAACCATTTACACATTTTTGTTGATCCAAACCCAGATTCAGCAACGTCTTACCCAGAGCGTGAACGCTTGTTTAATTTACCACGTTCTTCATGGGAAGATTATAATAAAGAGTTAATTTCAGCGGGCGGTGGGGTATTCTCTCGCGCTGCTAAATCAATCACTTTAACGCCAGAAATGAAGAAAATGTTGGGCACTAAAAAAGCCAGCATGACACCAAATGAATTGATCAAAGCCAGTTTAATGATGGAGTTTGATTTATTATGGAATGGTGGTATCGGAACTTACATTAAGAGCAGTAAAGAAAGCGATGCTGATGTAGGTGATCGTGCTAATGATGCACTGCGCATTAATGGCCACGAGTTAGGTGCAAAAGTATTTGGTGAAGGTGGTAACTTAGGCGCGACACAACTAGGTCGTATTGAGTTTGCTACTAAAGGTGGTCGTGTAAACACTGACTTTATTGATAATGTGGGTGGTGTTGCGTGTTCTGATAACGAAGTAAATATCAAAATTTTACTTAATGGTTTAGTCACAGCAGGTGATTTAACGCGTAAACAACGTGATGAATTGCTGTACTCAATGACTGATGAAGTAGCACAACTAGTATTGAAAGACTGTTATCGTCAAACCCATACGCTGTCTATTACGCAATCTAAAGGTTCATCAACGCTAAAAGAGAAAGTACGTTTTATCCATGCGCTTGAAAAAGAAGGCAAGTTAAACCGTGCTATTGAATTTATTCCAAGTGATGAAGAATTGGCAGAACGCGCTGCCGCGGGTAAAGACCTCACTCGCCCAGAGCTATCGGTGCTTGTTTCTTATGCCAAGATGGTACTGAAAGAGTCATTAGTGACAGACGAAATTACAGAAAATCCGTATTATCGTCAGCTTTTAGTGAAGTCATTCCCATTACCGCTGCGTGAAAAATTCAACGCAGCAATGGATAATCACCCACTGCGTAAAGAGATCATTGCAACTAAACTTGCTAACAATATCGTTAATGATATGGGCCTTAATTTCATGGTGCGTATGCATGAAGAAACAGGTGCAAATGAAGCTGAAGTTGCATTATGTTACTCAGTTGCCAGTGAAGTGTTCCAAATGCGTGACACCTGGTCTGCAATTGTGGCGCTGGATAATAAGATCCCAGCTGCAGTACAAACTGAAATGCTGTATCAATTACGTCGTACAGTACGCCGTGCAACACGTTGGTTCTTACGTCACCGTAATAAAGCGCAAAATATTGAGCAAACAATTGCATTCTTCGCACCAACGTTTGCTGACTTAAGTGCAAACTTAACCAGCTATATGGTTGAAAAAGAAAGTGAACGTTTAAACAAAGCGGCTGAAAAACTAATAGATAGTGCAGTACCTGCAGAGCTTGCAACACGTATAGTATCGCTATCTAGCCTGTTCTCAGTAATGGATTTGGCTGAAGTAGCTGCGAATTCAGGCCGCAGTATTGATATGGTGTCGAATACCTACTTCAAACTTGGCGCCCGCATGGGTCTACATTGGTTCTTAGATCAAATTACCAATCAACCAGTGGCAAACCATTGGCAAGCCTTGGCACGTGCTTCTTATCGTGAAGAACTTGATTGGCAACAACGTACATTATCAGAAGTAGTACTAAACAACTTCACAGGTGATGACAAAGACGTTGACAGTCAAATTGATCACTGGATGGATAGCCAAGATTTACTATTGCAACGCTGGAAGCAAATGTTGGCTGAGTTTAAAACTTCACAAAGCCATGATTTTGCTAAGTTCTCAGTCGCACTTCGCGAACTTATGTTACTGAGTCATAACTGTGATTCGTCAACAAAATAAGCGATTACTAGTGCTTCATTATTTTCTCAACTGAAAATAATGAGTTAATCACTAAAATTGTTATACAATACCCCAGCCTAGTCTGGGGTATTTTTTTATAAAGAGGATTATTTGATGTTTTACGATCTAGCTCGCCGTTTTATGTTCACCCGTGATGCGGAATGGGCCCATGAATTTGCACTGCATAATTTACGCCGTTTTAATAATACGCCATTCAGTGCCGCATGGTCTCAATCAGTGGCAGATCGCCCCGTAGAATTTCTAGGCTTACAATTTAAAAACCCAGTTGGACTTGCTGCAGGCCTTGATAAAAATGCCGAGTGTATTGATGCTTTTGCAAAAATGGGGTTTGGTTTTATTGAAGTGGGGACTGTCACACCACGTCCACAAGCGGGGAATGATAAACCACGTATTTTCCGCCTGCCAGAATCAAATGCCATTATTAATCGTATGGGTTTTAACAATAAAGGGGTGGATAACCTAATTAATAACGTCAAAGCAGCGAAGTATGACGGTATTTTAGGTATTAATATTGGTAAAAATAAAGATACCCCAAATGAGCAGGGTAAAGACGATTATATCCACTGTATGCGTAAAGTGTTTGAATATGCATCATATATCACTGTAAATATCTCTTCACCCAATACACCAGACTTGCGTGATTTGCAATATGGTGCTGCACTGGACGATTTATTGCAAAGCTTAAAGAACGAACAATTAGATTTAATTGCTAAGCATGATAAACAAGTCCCCATGCTGGTAAAAATTGCGCCAGATCTTGATGAAGTGCAAATTGCCCAAGTGAGTGAGTCTTTGATCAATAATAAGATCGATGGTGTGATCGCGACAAATACAACCTTAGAGCGTGCAGCTGTGCAAGGTCAACAGTATGCAAATGAAGCGGGCGGCCTGTCTGGTCAGCCAGTGCGTCATCGTTCAACCCAAGTTGTGCAAGAGCTGAAGCGTTTAACTGCAGGAAAGTTACCAATTATTGGGGTGGGGGGCATTGATGATTCAGCTAGCGCCAACGAAAAGTTTTCAGCAGGAGCTGATCTTGTCCAAGTATACACAGGATTTATATATAAAGGCCCGCAATTGGTAAAAACGATCCTGCAAGGCTTATAAGGATCAGTTATTTAAGCTTTTGATCATTCAATAAATGTTCTAAGGAAATGTTTATTAATTGGTCAAAAGCGGCTATAATTCGCTATTCATAAGATTAATTTATAAGGAGCATAGGAAACGCATGTTACAAGCATCAAAGCAATGGAAGTGGATTGCTTGTCCAGTAAAAAATCGCTTGTTGATCGACTTAGATCAAGATATGCAACTGTGCACGCCTTATAAACTCCGCCAACTTACTGATTCAGTGCTCACGCAACCATGTTTTAGTTTAGAAGACGCCGCGTTTTATCAGCAAGTTTATCAATACCTTGATGGTTTTAATGTGTGGAAAACTGCGCAATTGTGTCAAATTGCACTCAATGCAACTGCTGCAAAGTTTTACCTAAAACCTATGTTGGCAAAAAGTTGGTTTTTTGACCCTTATACTGGCAGTGAGCCGAGTGTTGAAGCTGTGATAAAACTGCATAGCCGCCTTCAGGCTGGTGAGTTTTTAATTGTAGAACACAGTAAAGATGCGTCATTATGTATTAGTTTAGCTGAGCATTTTCAGCTTGATGAAAATTTAAGTCTGAATCAGTTTGAGGCTATTCGAGTGCTTAATAACCGCGTTCACCCAATTTATAACCACGTTCAAAACAGTAAAACTGCTTAAGCATATTTTTTAGCGTTCCTGCCTTTATCGCGTGTTTGTCTGCCAACCTATGTTATAATCCTGCGCAATTAGCTATCAAGGGTTATTACTTTGCATTTTATCGCACTTACTTCTATCGGAATCGAAAACTTATTGGTTGAAGAACTTACTGACATTGGCGCCACGGTGACCAAGCAAACGGTGGGCTCTGTACGCTTTGAAGGTGACACTACATTAGCACAAAAAGTGTGTTTGATGAGCCGCTTCGCAACTCGTGTACTTATGTTGATTGAAGAGAAAGAAGGCGTAAATGATAAAGAAAGCCTCTACAAGTTTGCTCGTTTGCAACCATGGCAAGAATGGTTTGGCCCAACGCAAACATTCGCAGTTGACTTCAATGGCACTAATGATGCACTTAAGAACACTCAATTTTCAGGTTTGGTGATTAAAGATGCCATTGTTGACTATTTTAATGATTTATACGAACAACGCCCTAACGTAGATAAACAAGATGCCAATGTTCGTGTTGTTGCACGTTTATCGCGTCAAGGTGTGGCTATGTATATTGATTATTCAGGTCCGCGGTTATCAGAGCGTGGTTATCGTGAAGGCCAAGGTAAAGCACCAATTAAAGAGCATTTAGCAGCGGCACTTATTAAACGCAGTGGTTGGCTCGAGAATGTACAGCAGCCATTATTTGACCCTTGTTGTGGTGCCGGTACTATTTTAATAGAAGCTGCTGGTATGGCACGTAATGAAGCGCCGGGACTATTCCGTGAAGGTTTTGCATTTGAACGTCTACCAAGCTTTAGAATTGCCAAGTACAAAGAATTAAGAGAGCAGTTAATTGCTCAGATCACCGATCCTAAACTATGGCTTATAGGTCATGATTATGATGCCAATGTATTAAGCAAAGCAGTAGATAATGCGCGCAGAGCTGGACTTGGTGATGTAATTAAATTTAAACAAAGTGATGCAACTAAACTGACCTCAGTGGCAAAACTACCTGGTGTGGTTATTTCAAACTTGCCTTATGGTGAGCGTATTGGCTCTATGGCTGAGTTAGTCAGTTTGCACAGTGCGTTAGGCACTGGCTTTAAAAAACATTTTAATAACTGGAAACTTGCTCTATTGGGCATGGATGAAAGCCTATTTAAATTATTAAAACTGGTTAAACTTAAACGCTATAAGTTTAAAAATGGCCCGCTTGATGTGGTACTTAATCTATACCAGTTAGATGATAAACAAGTTAGCCAAACAACCGAAGACAAGCCCGCATTGAATTTTGAAGGCTCGTTGTCATTTGCTAATCGCGTGAAGAAAAATAAGCAAGGGTTAAAAAATTGGCTTAAGCAAAATGAAATTCAAGCTTATCGTGTGTATGACGCTGATATTCCAGAGTACAATGTTGCAGTGGATGTTTATGGCGATTCGGCGGTTATTTTTGAATACGCAGCCCCGAAAGAAATTGATGATGCTACCGCACATAAACGTTTACAAGACGTAATCTCTCTAACTGCACAACAGCTTAATATTGCACCAGGCAATATTGCTGTCAAAGTCCGTAAAAAACAAAAAGGTGAAGAGCAATACACACCAATGGCCAAACAAAACAGGACTCAAGTCGTTGAAGAGTTTGGTGCCAAGTTTAAGGTAAACTTATTTGATTACCTAGACACAGGGTTGTTTTTAGATCATCGCCTTGCGCGTCGCTATATTCAAGAAAACGCCAAAGATAAACGCTTTTTAAACTTGTTTGCTTATACAGGCACAGCCTCTGTCCACGCAGCTCTTGGTGGTGCAAAAGCGATTACCACGGTTGATTTATCAAAAACCTACTTAAAGTGGGGGCAGGATAATTTTGAGCTAAATAATATTAGTAATACCCGTTATCGCTTTGAGCAAGCAGATTGTTTGAAGTGGCTGGAATATGCAACTAGCCAATATGATTTGATCTTTTTAGATCCACCGACATTTTCTAACTCAAAACGTATGAAAGATGCATTTGATGTACAACGTGATCACATTAAGTTATTAACGTGGGTTAAAAAAATTCTCAGTCCATCAGGTACTTTGATATTTTCGAATAATAAGCGTGGTTTTATCATGGATGAAGTGGGTTTAATTGGCTTAGGCTTAAAAGCGCAAAATATTTCAGAGCAAACATTATCGCCTGATTTTAAACGTAATAAACAGATCCATAATAGCTGGTTAATTACGCATGGCTAATTGGGTACTATATCATACTGATGGGTGTCATTTGTGCGAGCAAGCGCAGTCTTTGATTGATCCATTGTTAGGTGATGATTCATTACTGCTTGTTGATATTATCAGCGATGATTCATTGATCGCTGAATATCAGACTAGTATCCCAGTTTTAAAAAGCGAACAAGGCAGACAATTGTATTGGCCTTTTACTGCGCAAGATGTGCGTCAGTTTTTTACGCAAACAGAAAAAGAGTAAACAGATCATATGGACTTAATTAGAATTTCTAAAGCTCAACTCGCGTACGGCACGCACCCATTACTTGATAACGCGGATGCAATTATTGAAAGTGGTGAGCGCGTGTGTGTGGTTGGCCGAAATGGCGCTGGTAAATCAACACTATTAAAAGTACTCGATGGCCAAGTGATTTTAGATGATGGTGAAATAAATCAGCTTGGTAGCATTAAAATTTCACGCTTAGAGCAAGATCCTCCAAAAGGTGCCAGCGGTTCGGTGTTTGATTATGTCGCACAAGGCATGCCTGAAATAGCTAATTTACTCATTGATTATCATCATGTTAGTACCCAGCTACAAACGCAGTGCACAGATCAACTATTAAATAAGTTAGAGCGTTTATCAAACCAGCTCGAAGCGGCAGATGGCTGGCGCTTTGATAGTCGAATTCAATTAGTTTTAACGCGTTTGGAATTGTCTCCTGAAGCTAAACTTGAGTCGCTTTCAGGTGGTTGGTTACGAAAAGTGGCACTTGCGCGTGCGCTGGTCAGTGAGCCTGACTTACTGCTACTTGATGAGCCTACCAACCACTTAGACATGGAAAGCGTGATGTGGCTTGAGCAGTTTTTGAAAGAGTTTAAAGGTGGCATTGTATTTATTTCTCATGACCGTGCTTTTATTCGCGCTGTGGCGACACGAATTTTAGATTTAGACCGTGGTAAATTAATTTCCTACCCTGGTGACTATGCAACTTATTTAGAGCAAAAAGCCCACGATTTAAAAGTCGAAGAAGCACAAAATGCGTTGTTTGATAAACGCCTAGCTGAAGAGGAAGCGTGGATCCGCCAAGGTGTTAAAGCCCGACGTACGCGTAATGAAGGTCGGGTACGTGAACTTAAGCAACTTCGTAATGAGCGTAAGCAACGAGTGGATCAAGTTGGTAAAACTGACTTTAACATTGAAACGGCTGACCGCTCTGGTAAATTAGTGTTTGAGGCTAAGCACTTAAACCATCAATTCAATAAAGACAAAGTAATTGCTCGTGATTTCTCTACCCTTGTTATGCGTGGTGATCGCATCGGTTTAGTTGGGCCTAACGGGATTGGTAAAACAACCTTATTAAAATTATTATTTGGTGATATTGCAGCGGATGAAGGAATAGTTAAACAAGGCGTCAATCTTGAGTTTGCTTATTTTGACCAATACCGCCAGAAGCTAGATGAAGAAGCAACAGTACAAGACAATGTTGCAGAAGGTAAGCAAGAAGTGATGATGAATGGTCGTTCACGTCATGTGCTTGGTTACTTGCAAGACTTTTTGTTCCCGCCTGCGCGTGCGCGTACGCCGGTTAAAGCATTGTCTGGTGGTGAAAAGAACCGCTTATTATTGGCAAAGCTCTTCCTAAAGCCGTCAAACATTCTGGTTCTGGATGAGCCAACCAATGATTTGGATATAGAAACCCTTGAGTTGTTGGAAGATATCATTAATCAATATCAAGGTACTGTGCTAATTGTTAGTCATGACCGTGAGTTTATTGATAACACTTGTACCAGTGTTTGGGCGTTTGAAGGAAATGGCGTGATCACCGATATTGTCGGTGGTTATAGCGACTACGAAGCCTATACAAACTATTTAGCACAACAAAAAAAGCATGAGAGCACGCCAGCTAAAAAGCAAGCTGTAGTTACAGCTCCTGTTATTAAAGCTGAAAATAAAACGAATAAACTCTCTTACAAATTAAAACTTGAATTAGAGCAATTACCCAGTAAGCTTGAACAACTTGAGCAAGCATTAGAAGCACAGCAAGTTGTGGTTAATGACGCTAATTTCTTTAAACAAGATGCCAGCATAACAACCAAAGAGTTGAACCATTTAGCACAACTTGAGTCTGACCTTGAAGCCGCTTTGGAGCGCTGGGAAGAACTTGAAGATTTAAAGAATCAGTAGTAAGGACTAAAATGAAATATAAATTACTCGCTGCTAGTATTTTAGCTACCATGAGTACCTCGGCACTTAGTGCAACGTATCAGTTAACTGAGCTGAGTGTATTAGCCGATACAAAGCATAACTATGTTAAAGATGTTAGTGAAAGCGGGCACATAATTGGCCTTTCTAACGGCTTATACAACTTACCTATTGATGTTAGTTATATTGATTTCACAGATAGCGCAATCGAAAGAGCTTATGAACAACAAGAAGACTACTTCGAGTTAATTGATAAGCAAATTACTTTTACGCTTGATGATATTGAAAATAATAATGCAGCGGCAACTAATCCTGATGCTCACAGTTTTATGCTGTCTTTTTTAACAGCGCAAGCAACGAACCCTGATTATCAAAAACTAGCTAATATTGTCGGGTACAATATTTTAAATGGCGAAGCCCAAGAGCAAGTATTATTTGATATCGCTTCAGTTGATTATGATGGTTTAACGCGTTCTGTTAGCAATTTTTATAATGCCGTAGCAGAAGATGGAATCGCAGTGGGCTGGGGCAGTGCGCCTTATGAAAAAACAGTGTTTACTCCAGATGGTGAAACTGAAGAAGAAACCCGTTTCGTGCGCGATTTTATCTCTCGGGGTATTATTGTCTCTCCTGACGGATTGAGTGTGCCACTGGTCCCTGAGTTTGATGAATACGGCGGAATAAGTAGTGCCAGTGATATTGTAAAAACAAATTCAGGCTATACGGTGGTAGGCCAAGTGTCGACAGGTATACCAGCTGATCGTCAAGAAAATATCGATGATTCTTGCGATGGTGAAGACCAACCCGTTTCTGTGTGTATTGAAGGTTTACAAAGAAGTACTTCGTCTCGTTTATTTGATACCCGCGCTGTTAGATGGAGTTTAGATAGTAATTTAAATATTACCAATACAGAGTTATTAGGTTTAGGGTTAACACCTGAAGAAGATGATGACTTTGCCTTTATAAGCAATGCACTGGCTGTTAATAGTAATGGCACCGTTGCAGGTTTTTCTGATGTACGTGATCATGATAGTTCATCAACGATTCGTTCGTTACCTGTTTATTACAAAGACGGTAAAGTGGTTGAAATGCTTGATCAAGAAGATGACTGGACTGCAGGTAAGTCATTAGCGATTAATGAGAATGACGTTATCGTGGGGTATGGCATAAGAAGAATTGAAGGTTCAGACCGACTTAAATTTTTCTACCACGACATTGCAAGTAACAGTACAGTGTTCCCTACGGATTACTTTAATAGCTCAGCGTCAATAGCTAATGATATTAATGATAATGGCTACATTGTAGGTGAAGGTGAAACCGATGTATTTAATGTTGGCTCACGTCGTCGTGAAGGTTTCTTGTATAAGATTGGTGAAGATGCAATCACCAACATTAATGATTTATTACCGTGTTACGAAGCTGATGGTGAAACGCGTTATAAATATGTCGTGTCAGAAGCAAAAGTAATAAACAACAAAAATGAAATTTTTGGTGTTGCAACGAAGACTGTTGAAAAAACGGATACATTAGGTGGCGTGGTACGAGATATTAACGGTGAAATAGAATACGAAAGTATTGCAGTCCCAGTTAAGTTAACACCTATTGATGGCAGTATCGAAAGTTGTTCAGATCCTGAGACGGACACTTACGAACGTCAATCTGCTAGTTTTCCTTGGTATACGTTATTGTTGTTACCGTTAGTTGGCTTACGTCGCGCGTTTCGTAAATAACAGCTGAGCCATTCAATTAATTATATAAATAAAAAACCCTGCTTCACTCAGCAGGGTTTTTTTTGTCTATACTTTAACTAAATTAGGAACGTTGACTATTTATGGCGATTTACCCAAGCCTTGCGTACTGAACGACGCCATAAAAAGTCCACGCCGAAATAGCCTATCGCAGAGGCAAAAGTAGCGCAGATCAAGGATCCAACTAAAAAAGCAGGGCCGATAGTGGTTAAGCTGTCTAAAAACCATTGCCAGCTAGGTTCAAAAGCAAAGTGTTGCTCGGGCTGACCTAGTGCAATAGTGCCGATCAGATAAGAGCAGTAAAAGATAGGTGGCATTGTTAGCGGGTTAGTGATCCACACAACGGCGACTGAAATAGGTAAATTAACTCGTAACGGAATAGCCAGAGCGGCGGCAAGCACCATTTGAAAAGGAACAGGGATGAAAGCGAAAAATAAACCGACAGAAAATGCCCCACGAGCGGAACGGCGATTTAAATGCCAGAGATTGGCATCGTGGAGTAAACGACCAAAAATTTTTAAAGATTTATGATGTTTAACTTTATTGTGATCGGGTAAAAACCGTTGGATCGTTTTCTTAGCCATTTAAAGCAACCATTTACATCTGTTTGGTTAAGCGTTGGGTTTGTTGTTGGTTGTATTATAACCGTTTTTTATTATCAGACCCTTGTATTTACAGTTTTCGCTTTATCTCTATTAATTGCGAGCGCTTATTTTAAGCCGTTTTACACAGTATTGTTAGGTTTTATTTGTGGAATTTGCTGTGTTTGGGGACATTTTTCTAGCTTCTATACTATTTCACCGTTAGTTTTGCATGAAAATCAACCGTACTATTGTCAGCTCACTGTTGTTGACGTTATTTCACAGCGTGATCACTTCTATGTGAAAGTTCAGCTTAACAAGATTAATCAACAAAGTCAGTCAGCGCTAAAACCGCCTTTTGCACTAGTTACGTTAAAAAGTGAGCAGCAGCTTGAAGCTGGTGATGATATTAACACTTGGCTACAGCTAACAAAATATCGCAGTCAAAAAAACTATGCTGTGTTTGATAAAGAGCGCTATGCATTTAGTGAACGAATCTTTTTTAAAGGGAAACAGGTAGGCAATTATATTGAAATAACCAAAAATACAGATGCTGAACTGATTAAATCGTATCGCCAATATATCAACAATATATACCAAAATAGCACGTTAAACTGGTTGTACTACCCACTGTTAACGGGCGATCGCAGTGAGATGAGTTTTTCACAAAAAGAAGAGCTGCAGCAACTCGGCATCAGCCATTTATTAGCTATTTCAGGATTGCACATAGGCTTAATGTTTAGTATCGGCTTTTTCATTACTCGTACTATCATGAGCTGTTTAAACTTTATGGTTAAACCTTGGACACAGCAGTTAAATTTGTCACAGATTTATGCTTTAGGTGGGTTTTTACTGGCATTTAGTTATGTGTATTTAAGTGGTTTTATAGTCTCTGCTACGCGAGCATTACTTATGCTAGGCTGCTATTTAGTTATTTATTTTTATGCCAAACAAGCATTACGTTGGCGTAGTATTTTGTTTGCTTTGGTGTGCGTATTACTTATTGACCCCTTTAGTCTACTTAATCCTGGGCTTTACTTTTCATTCACTGCGGTAGTCATCATTTTCTGGGTATTGAGTGTTATCTCCTTCTCTGCGATAGGTTTAGTTGCAATCATTAAAACTTTGATCATTTTACAAATAGCCTTGTTTATAGGTTTATTGCCGTTATCACTTTATTATTTTAATGGGGTCAGTGTAATTGGTTTAGCTGTTAATTTAGTGGCGATACCAATACTTGGTTTTATTATAATGCCAAGCTTAGTGTTGTTTTCAGTGATGAGTCTGCTGCTTGATATGAGTAACTTGATTGGTGTGTTTGATTATTTGTTACAGTACGCCTATCGGTCATTAACTTTACTACCGGTTGAGTATCGCTGGATTGATACCGCTACATTTAGTTTGCAATGGCTAATTAGTAGTTATCTCACAATTTTCATTGTATGTTTTACACCATGGCGATTAATGGGGTGTTTTCCTATTGCTGTTAGCTTTTTTGACTACTATTTGCAGCCAAAACCAGTGTGGCAGCTTGATGTGTTTGACGTAGGTCATGGCACAATGGTGTTAGTTAGCAAACAAGGTAAAGGCTTTATTTATGATTTGGGACCTGTGTATTTTAATACATATACAAGGATAAACAATACCTTAGTGCCTTACTTAATCAGCAAGGGAATTGAAACCGAAGTTACCTTGATAAGCCATATGGATAAAGACCATGTTGGCGGGTTGGCTCACTGGTTGCAGCACGGCTATCATCATACCTTTAGTTTGCTACATCCGAATGGGCCGGAGCAAGGTTGTAAAGCGGGTAAATATAGCTTCTATAACTTGATGATTACAGTACACGAGCCTGCAGAGTATTTACAAACTGAGAATGATAATTCGTGTGTTGTTCATATTAGTGATGGGACTTTTAGTGTTTTACTACCAGGAGATATATCAGCTAAAAGAGAAGCGCAATTACTCGCACGGCAAAATGGACTTAAGAGTACTGTTTTACTGAGTCCCCATCACGGTAGCAACACATCATCGAGTGAACTATTTATTAAAGCAGTATCCCCAGAAGTGGTGATCCATTCAACAGCCTATAAAGGGCAATGGCAATTACCGCATCGGCAAGTTGTTGCACGATTTGCTGATCATAATGTATTGCAATACACAACGGCCGCACATGGACAGATAAATATTGCCTTTTATCAACATGAATACACGATAAATCTAGCTCGATATGATGAAAGTTATTGGTTTCTAAAAGATTGAGTTTAGTTTTATGGAGCTGGAGGCTACAATAGCCACAGACTATGAATAAGAGAGTGTTATGGATCAAACTACATCACAAATTTATAAGCGCTTATTGTCGTATGTGGGTGATTATAAAAGTATCGCCATATTAGCTGTGATCGGCATGATAGGTTACTCGGCTATGGATGCTTTATTCATTCAATTAATGAAACCATTTATTGACCAAGGTTTAAATGAACGCAATAGCGATGTTTTAAAATACGCTCCATTCGTGGTGATTGCATTAGTAATAGGTCGTGGCTTTTTTAATTATATGTCATCTTACTGCCTCAGTTATGTTGGGTCTCAAGTTGTGCGTGCGTTGCGTCAGCAATTGTTTGAGCATATTTTACATCTGCCTGTTTCATTTCACGATAAAAACTCAACGGGTGATTTAATTTCTAAAATAACCTTTGATACTGAACAAGTACAACAAGCAATTACTAAAGCGATGCTTGTTGTTGTTCGTGAAGGAGCTTTCGTTGTTTTTTTACTGGGGCTTATGTTTTATACCAGTTGGAAATTATCACTGATATTCTTAATTATTATTCCGCTTGTTGCTGTCATTGTCAGTGTCGTATCCAAGCGTTTTCGTTATATCTCTAAAAATATTCAATCAGCAATGGGTCAAGTAACCCGTAGCTCAGAACAAATGCTCAGTGGTCATAAAGTGATCCATGGCTTTGGCGGGCAGCAGCAAGAAATATCACAGTTTGCGCACATTAATAATCATAATCGCCAACAGCGCATCAAAATGGACGCCACCAAAGCGTTAAGTGTTTCTATTATTCAGATTTTAGCTGCCAGTGCGATGGCAGTTATTTTATGGGTGGTTGCAATGCCGTCGATGATCGATGCCATTAGCTCTGGAGATTTTGTGGTACTTATTTCATCTATGATGATGTTACTACGCCCACTTAAGCAACTTGCTAATGTTAATAGTGATCTACAACGTGGTATTTCAGCCGCGCAGAGTATTTTTTTAGTTCTTGATGAAGAAGTAGAAAAGGATAGCGGTACAGTGTGCGTGGATAAAGTACAAGGGCATATTGAAGTTAAACACGTCACCTTTAGCTATCCCACTAAAGATGAGCCAGTATTAAAGGATTTATCACTGACCATTAAAGCGGGTGAGAGCATTGCCTTAGTGGGGCGTTCAGGATCTGGTAAATCAACGATTTCTAACTTATTACCGCGCTATTATGACTTACAACCACCGGGTGAAATATTACTAGATGGTATTGCGCTCAGTGATTATAAGTTGACTGATTTACGTAAGCAATTTGCTTTGGTTTCACAGCAAGTTGTGCTCTTTAATGACACCATTGCTAACAACATAAGTTATGGCATTAACCGTGAACTTACTGGCGATGAACTCTTAAATGTAGCTAAGCAAGCACATGTGTGGGAGTTTGTTAAAGATTTACCTGATGGTCTAGATACCATGGTCGGTGAAAATGGCGTAATGTTATCAGGCGGGCAACGCCAGCGTATCGCAATTGCGCGAGCGATTCTAAAAGATGCACCAATTTTAATTTTAGATGAAGCAACATCTGCATTAGACACAGAATCAGAAAAGTTAATCCAACAGGCACTTGAACACTTGATGAAGGATAAAACCTCAATTGTGATTGCTCACCGTTTATCAACGATTGAAAACAGTGATCGGATTTATGTTATTGATAATGGTCAAGTGATCGAAAGTGGTGATCATCAGTCATTACTTGAAAAAGACGGCACGTATTCAGCTTTATGCAAAATGCAATTTGGTGAAAACGGGTGAGTAAAATAGAACAAAGCTGGTATCAAGGGCTCAGTGTTATCACTGTATTGCTGTTACCTTTGAGTTTAGTGTTTTGGTTGATCAGTACAGTGCGCCGTGCAGCATATGAAATAGGGTTCTGTAAAGCGTACATGAGTCCAGTGCCAGTTATTGTGGTTGGTAATATAAGTGTCGGCGGCAATGGTAAAACCCCTTTTGTGATCTGGTTAGTTAGCCATCTACAACAGCATAATTTAAAAGTAGGGGTGATCAGCCGTGGTTATGGTGGCCATAGTAAAGATTACCCTTTGACTGTGACAGAAAGTACCAGTCCTGCTGATGCTGGTGATGAACCGGTGTTAATACAGCGAAGATTAGCCTGTCCTGTGGTGGTAGGTCCAAACCGAGAAGCAAACATCAAACAGTTACTTAGCGAGCATCAACTCGATGTCATTGTCTCCGATGATGGCATGCAACATTACAAAATGGCTAGGGCCATAGAATGTTGTATTGTCGATAGTCAACGTCGCTTTGGTAATGGTTTTATTATGCCTGCAGGGCCACTGAGAGAAACCCAAGCACGATTAAATTCTGTGGATTTAGTCATTGAAAATGGTGGCGATAACCCATTTAACTATCAACTGAAAAGTGCAGAGTTATTGACCGTTGCTAATGCAACAGCAGCACAAACAACCTTACTTGAAGGTCACGCTGTAAGTGCAATAGGAAACCCACAACGCTTTGAAAATAGTTTACGTGAACAGGGGATATCGCTATTAAGTTGTCATCATTATCGTGATCACTATGCGTACAGCTCAGCTGACTTTGAAAAATTTAATGATGAAATAGTGTTTATGACAGAAAAAGATGCGGTAAAATGTCAATTATTCGCAAAACCAACATGGTATTTTTTACCTGTAGACGCGCAGCCATCTGCAGCGGTGGTTACTAAACTAGATTTATTACTAAAAGAAAAAGGGATCCTCGATGGCCTTTGATACAAAGTTACTTGAAATAATTGCCTGCCCAGTCTGTAAAGGCAAGCTACGTTTAGATAAAGAAAACAATGAGTTGATCAGCACGGCAGCAAAGTTGGCTTATCCAATTCGTGATGATATTCCAGTATTGCTTGAAAACGAAGCACGTGAGTTATCGCAGCAAGAGATTGAAAAGTGGAATTCGTAGTTGTTATTCCAGCGCGATACGCATCTAGCAGGTTACCGGGTAAGCCGTTAGCGGATATTTGTGGCAAACCGATGATCCAACATGTGTATGAAAAAGCAATGGCAGCAGGAGCGAGTAAAGTAGTTATTGCAACCGATCATCAAAAAGTATTCGATGCAGTTAGTGCGTTTACCAAAAATGTACTAATGACCAGTGAAGATCATCAATCAGGCACAGAGCGTCTAGCACAAGTAATGGATTTACTCGCATTAGCGGATGATACTATTGTGGTAAATGTACAAGGTGATGAGCCATTACTTGCTTCTGAAAATGTTGCACAGGTTGCTGCATTGCTTGCCGATTCATCTGCACCAATGGCAACGCTAAGTGTTGCCATTGACGATATAGCTGAAATATTAAACCCTAATGCAGTTAAAGTAGTCAGTGATATTAATAAAAATGCCTTGTATTTTTCCCGTGCCAGCATTCCTTTTGACCGCGCTAATATGATGGAGGCGGCCAACAACCATCAATTAAATACTGCACACTATCAGCGACATGTGGGAATCTATGCTTATCGTGCGGGCTTTATCAAGCAATACATTGAACTGACGCCTTCACCACTTGAACAATTAGAATCGTTAGAGCAACTTCGTGTGCTGTATCACGGTCATCAAATTAAAATTGAACAAGCACAAATAGCCCCCCATGCTGGGGTAGATACACCTGAAGATTTAGCGCGTGTGATAAGCTATTTAGAAAGTAAAGCTGCGAGTGAATAAGCTTATTTTATCCGTGCATGCTCGGCATGATGATTTTTATATTATAGAAAAACCACCAGGGCTTAACTTTCACAGCGAAGATGGCCCAGGTTTCGTGGTACTTGCAGAGCAGCAGCTAAATGAAAAGCTTTATGCGGTACATCGTTTAGATAAGGTGACATCTGGTTTAATTATCTTAGCGCGAAACAGCACAGCGGCGGCTGAGTTCACTCGTTTATTTACTACACATCAGGTTGACAAGTTTTATCTCGCGCTATCTGATGCTAAGCCGAAGAAAAAACAAGGCTGGGTGAAAGGTGATATGATTAAATCACGTCGTAGTAGTTTTAAGCTTTTAAAAAGTATTGAAAACCCTGCGATCACCCGTTTTTATTCACTCAGTGTAGCAGCTAACTTACGTGGCTTTATTTTAAAGCCATTTTCAGGAAAAACCCATCAATTACGGGTTGCTTTAAAGAGTTTAGCGGCGCCTATTTTAGGTGATCCACTGTATGGTGGCACGTCCGCACAGCGTACCTATTTGCATGCTTATGCACTTTGCTTTAGCTGGCAAAATCAACAATATCAGTTTGTGTGTAAACCTGATAGTACAACACTGTTTAGGCAGTTAATTGAACACGAAAATTTTCACACATGGCAACAGCCATGGCAATTGGATTGGTAAATGACAGACTCTATAACCGATATTCGTTTTGGCGGTATAAAGCGCTTATATGGACAACAACAATTTGCATGGCTGCAAGAGGCACACTTTTGTGTTATTGGTATAGGTGGTGTTGGCTCTTGGGCCGCAGAAGCCTTAGCAAGAACTGGCGTTGGTAAGTTGACGCTTATTGACCTTGATGATATTTGTGCAACGAATGTCAATCGACAAATTCATGCCTTAACTGGCACTGTGGGTGAAGCAAAAGTGGAGGCAATGAAAACACGCTGTGAGCTTATTAACCCAGAGTGTGAAATTAATGTGATTGATGATTTTATTACGTTAGAAAATATTCGTGAATATATCCAGAATTTTGACTATGTAATTGATTGTATTGATGCAGTAAAAGAAAAAGCAGCGTTAATCGCACATTGTAAACGAAATAAAATACCGGTAATCACCACAGGTGGAGCTGGTGGACAAACAGATCCTAGCCAAATAACCTTTGGTGATGTTGCTAAATCAACCCAAGACCCTTTACTTGCGAAAGTACGTTATATTTTGCGTAAGCAGTATAACTTTAGTAGCAACCCTAAACGTAAATTTAATATCGACTGTGTCTATTCAACAGAGCAACTGGTTTATCCTGGTACGGATGGCAGTGTATGCCATACAAAACAAAATGCGGATGGCTCACTGAATATGGATTGTAATAATGGCTTTGGCTCTGTGACTATGATCACTGGCAGTTTTGGCTTTTTTGTAGCCGCTAAAGCGGTGCGTAAATACCTAGACAAAAAACACCGTTTAGCAAAGGTTTAAAGTGATCTATCAGCAGCCATGGATTGAATTCGTTCAACCATGGCTTTAATGCCATTCCCCCGTGATGGACTTAAATGTTGAATAAGCCCTAATCGTGAAAATTCAGCAAGCGCGTCGGTTTTAATCACTTGCTCTGGCGTCAAGCCATTATATAAAGCTAATACAATTGCCAATAAACCTTTGACTATACGTGTATCAGAGTCGCCAACAATAACGAGAGTGTTCTCTTCTAGATCAAAGTCTAAATATATCCATACTTTACTTTCACAACCAGGTACAAGGGCGCTATCTGTTTTTAAAACGCCAGGCATTGGCGGCAATTGTTTACCTAAAAGCATTATTTCACGGTATTTTTGCTGCCATGCTGGTGCATTTTCAATGGAAAACGCAATCTCTTTAAACGTTTTAATCATGTCTTATCCGAATTTAGTCTAATAACGCAATGCATTCTTGCAAAGCTGCGATGAATAAATCAACGTCTTGGTGATTATTATAAAATGCAAAACTGGCGCGCACACTGCCATTTATGCCTAAATGTTGCATAAGAGGTTGAGCACAATGGTGACCGCTACGTACAGCTACACCATAGCCATCTAATAGGGTGGCTATATCAAAAGGATGTTCATCTTTATAGTTAAAGCACAAGGTGCCAATGTTGTTGTTAATGTCGCTATAAATAGTAATTCCATCAATTAGTTGTAGTTTTTCTACTGCATAATTAAAAATAGCTTGTTCATGCGTATATACATTAGTCTTATCTAAACTGACTAGATACTTAATTGCAGCAGAAAAAGCGATGACAGCGGCGATATTGGGAGTACCAGATTCAAATTTTGCGGGCGCTTGGCGAAAAGTTGTTTCAGTTAATGTGACAGTTTCAATCATTTCGCCGCCAGTTTGATACACAGCTAAGCTATTTAAGCGCTCATAACGGCCATATAATCCGCCTAAACCCGTTGGCCCGAGCATTTTATGTGCTGAAAATACGTAAAAATCGCAACCTAGTTGTTGTAAGTTAGGCTGTAAATGTAGGGCTGCCTGCGCACCATCTACTAGCGTGATGGTATGTTGCTGCTTTGCTGCGTGTAAAATTGTTTCAAGTGGAGTGATATTGCCCAGTGCGTTTGATGCATGTGTTATTGCAAGTACCGTGGGCTTGTGTTGTTCAATAAAATTAACACATTGTTCAACGTTAAAGCGTCCATTTTGCTGTAAAGGTAAAGTCAGCAATGTTGCGCCTGTGCGTTTCGCAAGTTGTTGCCATGGCACAATATTAGCGTGATGTTCTAACGCAGAAATGACAATTGTAGACTGGTTATCTAGCTGTTCACTCAGGCCATTGGTAACAAGGTTGATCGCCTCAGTTGCGCCTTTCGTCCATACTAATTCATTGGCTGTGATATTAAAAAACGCAGCAACAGTAGCTCTGGCTTGCTCATAGGCGAGGGTGGCTTGCTCACTGAGTGTATGTCGGCCGCGGTGTACATTGGCATTGTTCCGTGCATAAAATTGCTCAGTTGCAGCAATGACAGCTTGCGGTTTTTGAGTTGTCGCAGCTGAGTCAAGGTAGACCAGTGGTTGCTCGTTGATAAGTTGCTTGAGAGCAGGAAAGTCTGCACGAATTTTTTCTACATCAAACATAACGTTTCAACATCTAATAAGACAAACCAAATTTAAAATGAGCGAGAATTGTAATCACTTTATGATTTTTCTCAAGGGCTGGACACAAAAAAGGCCGCAAATGCGGCCTTTTTTAGCATTAACTAACGGTTAACGCTTATCAGATGATACGTAATCACGATGTGTGTGACCAGTATAAAGCTGACGTGGACGGCTGATCTTATGACCCGGTTGAGATAGCATCTCATCCCAGTGCGTGATCCAGCCTACAGTACGTGCCATTGCGAATATCACAGTGAACATGCTTGTAGGAATACCGATTGCTTTTAAGATGATACCTGAGTAGAAATCTACGTTAGGGTAAAGTTTCTTCTCTACAAAGTACGGATCTTCAAGTGCAATTTGCTCAAGCTTCATTGCAATATCAAGTAATGGATCTTGAATGTTAAGTTCAGCTAATACTTCATGGCACGTTTGACGCATCACCGTTGCGCGTGGGTCGAAGTTTTTGTAAACACGATGGCCAAAGCCCATAAGACGGAACGGATCCGCTTTATCTTTTGCTTTAGCAACGTATTCATCAATACGGTCTACTGAACCAATTTCTTCTAACATGTTTAAACATGCTTCGTTTGCACCGCCATGAGCAGGGCCCCAAAGTGATGCGATACCCGCTGCAATACATGCATATGGGTTAGCACCAGAAGAACCTGCAAGACGTACAGTAGACGTTGATGCGTTTTGTTCGTGATCAGCATGAAGCATAAAGATTTTATCCATCGCTTTAGCTGTAACAGGGTTCACTTTGTATTCTTCAGCTGGAACAGAGAACATCATGTGTAAGAAGTTTTCTGCATAGCTTAAGTCATTACGTGGGTAAACAAATGGTTGACCTACGTTATATTTATAAGCCATCGCCGCGATAGTTGGTAATTTAGCAATCAGTTTCACTGCACTAGTTTTACGCTGAGTAGGGTCCGTGATATCAAGATCTTCATGATAAAAAGACGATAATGCACCTACTACACCACAAAGCATTGCCATTGGGTGAGCGTCAAAACGGAAACCTTGGAAAAAGTTTGCAATTTTCTCATCAAGCATAGTGCTATGCGTGATTTCTGATGCAAATTCAGCATATTGCTCTTTTGTAGGTAATTCACCATTTAATAGTAAATAGCATAGCTCAACGTAATCTGAGTCTTCTGCCAATTGCTCAATTGGGTACCCACGGTGCAATAGAATACCTTTGCCACCATCAATGTAAGTGATTGAAGATTCGCAAGAACCAGTCGACATGAAACCTGGATCATAGGTAAAGTGACCGTGAGCACCTAACGTACGTACGTCAATAACATCTTGACCAGCAGTGCCTTGGTAAATTGGAAGTTCGATTGGATCTAGACCATCAATATGGACCGTGGCTTTCTTATCCGCCATCTATTTATCTCCTATTAAGATAACAACTCTGATTGTTATGTTCTGAATCTGTTTAAGCACATTCTTTTCATTTTAACGTGAAAGAGGGGGTTAAAGTCAATTTTTATAAACATTATGCACAAATGTATAATAAATATTCTGACGGGATTAAATATTATACCATTGGCTAATTCGCAAACGTCTCTAACTAAACAAGAATTGTAAAAAGACCTTGGGCTATATATACTATCGAAGGTTTTATACCGTATTGTCTGTAGGTAAATGTTATTTTTGCAGCTAATTTTTGCATAAATGTGAACTTTGTTGTTAAAAAGAGCTTTGCTTAGATAGTTCCATCAGAAAAATCGTTTTCTGATGGGTTAAGAAAAACAAGTAGATGAGCCCCAATGTGGGCAAGATGGGCAAGTAACTGTGAAAAAGCAAAGACCTGTAAATCTAGATCTAACAACTATATCTATGCCGGCATCGGCTAAAGCATCAATTTTTCACCGCGTCACCGGTGTTGCATTATTTTTTGCTTTAACGTTTGTCATTTGGGCTTGGTCAGAGTCTCTTTCTTCAGCTGAAGGTTTTGAATTCGTCAAGGGTCTGTTTAGCGGATTCATTGCCAAATTTATAGCTTGGGGCACCATTTCTGTATTGGCGTATCACCTAATTGGTGGTATCCGTCATATCATTATGGATATGGGACATTGGGAAGAACTTGAATCAGGTAACCTCAGCGCTAAAATTGCAATGGCACTTGGCGTTGTGGCTTCTGTATTAGCAGGGGTGTGGATATGGTGTTAAATCAAGCAACTCTAAAACGTGACGGCGTACAAGATTATGTTTCGTTACGTACCACGGCACTAGTAATTACCGCGTATGCGATTTTTATTATTGGCTACTTCTTATGTACGCCAGAAGTCACTTTTGAAGCATGGCAAAGCCTGTTTTCAAACCTCGCAATGAAAGGGTTCACACTTATTACCCTCGTTTGTATTATGGTTCATACCCGTATTGGTCTTTGGCAAGTATTGACTGACTATGTTAAGTGCGCAACTTTACGTGCTGTTCTAGGGTTTGTATTAAACCTGATGGCCGTCGCATACGTAGCAATTGGTCTAATCGTTTTATGGGGTGTTTAAGTGAAATATTCTGTTCGTGAATTTGACGCCGTTGTGATTGGCGCAGGTGGTGCGGGTATGCGCGCGGCACTTGCAATCACTGAATCAGGTAAAACCTGTGCGCTTATCTCTAAAGTTTTCCCAACCCGTTCTCATACTGTGTCTGCACAAGGTGGTATTACGGTTGCGCTGGGTAACTCGCATGATGATAACTGGGAATGGCATATGTATGATACGGTAAAAGGTTCCGATTTTATCGGTGACCAAGACGCTATCGAATACATGTGTAAAACAGGCCCAGAAGCAATTACTGAATTAGAAAACATGGGTCTACCGTTTTCTCGTTTTGAAAATGGCCGTGTTTACCAACGTCCTTTCGGTGGTCAATCGAAAAACTTTGGTGGCGAGCAAGCTGCTCGTACAGCAGCAGCTGCTGACCGTACAGGTCACGCGTTATTACACCTTCTTTATCAGCAAAACGTTAAAAACAAAACCAATGTGTTCTCTGAGTGGTATGCATTAGATTTAGTTAAAAACGATGATGGTAATGTGGTAGGTTGTACTGCAATCGATATCGAAAGTGGTGAAGTTGTTTATTTCAAATCGAAAGCGGTGGTATTGGCAACTGGTGGTGCAGGTCGTATTTTCGCATCAACAACGAATGCACACATCAACACTGGTGACGGTGTTGGTATGGCGACTCGTGCTGGTATTGCTATGCAAGATATGGAAATGTGGCAGTTCCACCCAACAGGTATTGCAGGAGCAGGTACACTTGTAACTGAAGGCTGTCGTGGTGAAGGTGGTTATCTTTTAAATAAAGATGGCGAACGTTTCATGGAACGTTATGCACCAAACGCGAAAGACTTAGCGTCACGTGATGTTGTTGCCCGTTCAATGATGACAGAAATTCGTGAAGGTCGTGGTTGCGATGGCCCTTGGGGTCCACACATTAAGCTTAAACTTGACCACTTAGGTGAAGAAACGCTTAATCTACGTCTTCCAGGTGTATGTGACCTTGCTAAAACATTTGCTCACGTTGACCCAGCTAAAGAGCCAATTCCAGTAATTCCTACTTGTCACTATATGATGGGTGGTGTACCAACTAACGTAAATGGTCAAGCCCTACAAATTGATGCTAACGGCAACGAAAAAGTAGTAGAAGGCTTATTTGCGGTTGGTGAAATTGCCTGTGTATCTGTACACGGTGCAAACCGCTTAGGCGGTAACTCATTACTTGACTTAGTGGTATTTGGTCGTGCGGCTGGTAACTTCTTAGGTACTTACCTAAATGATGTTGAAGTGTCAAAAGACGCATCAGATTCAGACTTAGAAGCGGCACTTGCACGTTTCAATCGTTGGGAAAACTCAACGGCTGGTCAAGGTGAAGATCCAGTACAAATCAAGAAAGACTTGCAAAAATGTATGCAACTTAACTTCTCAGTATTCCGTGAAGGTGAGTCTATGGCAGCTGGTTTGCAAGAGCTTAAAGAAATTCGTGAACGCTTGCAGCATGCACGTCTTGATGATAAATCATCAGACTTCAATACTGCACGTATCGAATGTCTAGAGCTAGATAATTTGATGGAAACAGCGTACTCAACAGCAGTTGCTGCAAACTTCCGCACAGAAAGCCGTGGTGCTCACTCACGTTTTGACTACCCAGATCGCGATGACGAAAACTGGTTATGCCACTCAATATTCAATCCGGTTACGGATGAAATGAGCAAACGTGATGTTAACTACGCGCCTAAATTGCGCGAAGCATTTCCACCTAAAGCACGTACATACTAGGAGCGAGACGATGGCACAAGTACAATTTTCTGTTTATCGTTATAATCCAGATGTTGATAACGCCCCACGTATGCAAGAATATACTTTGCAAACTGAAGAAGGCCACGACATGATGGTATTGGACGCACTTTTATTATTAAAAGAGCAAGATCCAACGTTATCATTCCGTCGCTCATGCCGTGAAGGTGTATGTGGTTCTGACGGTGTTAACATGAATGGTAAAAATGGTCTAGCATGTATTACTCCTTTATCTACGCTACAAAAAAATGGCAAAGGTAAAATTGTAATTCGTCCGCTACCAGGTTTACCAGTGGTTCGTGACCTTGTTATTGACATGAGTCAGTTCTACACTCAATACGAAAAAGTAAAGCCTTATCTAATTAATGATACACCTGCTGCAGGTGAGCGCCTTCAATCAATCGAAGAGCGTGATAAGCTAGATGGTTTGTATGAGTGTATTCTATGTGCATGTTGTTCTACATCGTGTCCTTCGTTCTGGTGGAATCCAGACAAGTTCATAGGTCCAGCTGGTCTTCTTCATGCATATCGTTTCTTGGCTGATAGCCGAGATACTGCAACTGAAGAACGTTTAGCAGACTTAGACGATGCATTCAGCGTGTTCCGTTGTCACAGTATCATGAACTGTGTTAGCGTTTGTCCTAAGGGTCTTAATCCTACTAAGGCAATTGGACAAATCAAATCAATGTTAATAAGCCGTTCGGTTTAATAATCTTGATAAAAGTAAGATGGCTAATGTTAATTAGCCATCTTGTAATAACAATTAATTTCTGCGCTAAAGAAAAGGGCTTATAAATGCACGAAGGTGTGATGAAGGCATGGCTAGAATCTTCACATTTAAACGGCGGAAACGTTGCTTATATAGAAGAGCTTTATGAAGCGTATTTAGACAATGCGACTTCTGTGCCAGAAGAATGGCGAGAAGTGTTCGAACAGTTACCAAAAGTTGATGGTGTGGATGTTGAAGTTAAGCATTCAGAAGTTCGAGCACAGTTTGCGGCGCTTGCGAAAAACAAGCATAGAGAAGTAGTGGTAGCAGAGGGCAGTGGTAGCGGCGATCCTAAACAGGTTAAAGTACTACAGCTCATTAATGCTTTCCGTTTCCGTGGTCATCAAAATGCCAACCTAGATCCATTAGGAATATGGCAGCGTGAACGCGTTCGAGACTTAGAGCTGGAATACCACGACTTATCTGAAGCTGATTTTGACCGTGAATTTAACGTGGGATCGTTTGCCGTCGGCCGCGATACCATGCCTTTAGGTGAATTATATCAGGCACTCAAAACTACATATTGTGGTTCTGTTGGTGCTGAGTATATGCACATCACATCAACTGAAGAAAAACGTTGGTTACAACAGCGTTTAGAATCAGTGCAATCACGTCCAACATTCAGTAAAGATGAAAAACTGCGTATCCTAAAAGGATTAACTGCAGCTGATGGTCTTGAAAAGTATTTAGGGGCTAAGTTCCCAGGTGCTAAGCGTTTCTCGCTCGAAGGCGGTGATGCATTAGTGCCTATGCTGAAAGAGTTAATACACCGTGCTGGCGAAAGTGGCCAACAAGAAGCGGTTATTGGTATGGCTCACCGTGGACGCTTAAATGTGCTTGTTAATGTACTTGGTAAAAACCCATCAGAGTTATTTGATGAGTTTGCCGGTAAACATAAAGACACGCTAGGTTCTGGTGATGTTAAATACCACATGGGTTATTCTTCTGATTTTGCTACAAAAGGTGGCAAAGTTCATATGGCACTTGCCTTTAACCCATCTCACCTTGAAATTGTTAACCCAGTAGTAATGGGCTCTGTACGTGCTCGTTTAGACCGCTTGGGTGACAGTTCTGGTATTAAAGCACTGCCAATCACGATTCATGGTGATTCGGCAATTGCAGGCCAAGGTGTAGTACAAGAAACCTTCAACTTATCGCAAACTAATGCGTTTAGTTGTGGTGGTAGTATTCGTATCGTAGTGAACAACCAAGTTGGCTTTACTACTAATAAACAAGACGATGTGCGTTCAACAGATTACTGTACCGACATCGCAAAAATGGTGCAATCGCCAATTTTCCACGTAAATTCTGATGATCCTGAAGCAGTTGCGTTTGTAACGCAAATCGCGCTTGATTTTAGAAATCAATTTAAACGTGATGTGGTTATTGACCTTGTTTGTTATCGCCGTCATGGTCATAACGAAGCGGATGAGCCAAATGCGACTCAACCGATCATGTATCAAAAAATCAAAAAACACCCTGTACCACGTTTGATCTATGCTGATCAACTGATGGCTGAAGGGTCGTTTACCGAAGATGAAATTAAAGCACTTGCTGATGAATACCGTAATGGTTTAGACGATGGTCATTGTGTCGTTGAAGAGATTCAGCCAGAAACATCACATTCTTCTGATTGGGCTAAATATGTAGGCCATGAATGGAGTGTTGATTATGATGCCAGCGTGCCAGTTGAAAAACTGAAAGAACTTGGTGAAAAAGTAGCAAGCTACCCTGCGCAATATAAAGCACAGTCACGCGTTAAAAAGATTTACGATGATCGTAAGTTAATGGCCGCGGGTGAAAAACCGCTTGATTGGGGTATGGCAGAAACATTGGCTTATGCAACAATCGCTAGTGAAGGCACAGACATTCGTCTGACAGGGCAAGATTCAGGACGTGGTACATTCTTCCACCGTCATGCCGTTGTTCACAGCCAATCTGATGGTGCAACGTATACGCCGCTAGAACACATAAGCGAAAAGCAGGGTACATTCCAAGTATTCGACTCAGTGTTATCTGAAGAAGCGGTTGTCGCGTTTGAATATGGTTATGCAACAGCAGAGCCTACATCACTGGTATTGTGGGAAGCACAATTTGGTGACTTCGCTAACGGTGCGCAAGTTGTATTTGACCAATTCTTAAGTTCAGGTGAGCAAAAATGGGGCCGTTTATGTGGTCTTACAATCTTGCTACCGCATGGTTATGAAGGACAAGGTCCAGAGCACAGTTCAGCACGTTTAGAGCGTTTCTTACAGCTTTGTGCTGATCACAATATGCAAGTATGTGTGCCTTCAACACCAGCTCAAGTATACGCTATGCTACGCCGCCAATCAGTTAGACCACTTCGTCGTCCATTGATTGTTATGACGCCTAAATCGTTATTACGTCATCCACTTGCGACATCAACACTTGAAGAGTTATCTGAAGGTGTGTTCCATAATATGATCGACGAAATCGATGATATTGATGCGGCTAAGGTAGAGCGAGTGATTTTCTGTAGTGGTAAAGTGTACTACGAGTTACTGCAAGAGCGTCGTAAACTTGAACTTAATAACATTGCTATTGTGCGTGTTGAACAACTATACCCATTCCCACATGATGAAATGGACGCTATTATGGCCCGTTATCAACATGTAAAAGACTTTGTTTGGTGTCAAGAAGAGCCGCAAAATCAAGGTGCTTGGTATTGTTCACAACACCACTTTGTAGAAGCAATTCCACAAGGTGCGAAGCTTAAATACGCAGGGCGCAAAGCATCAGCGTCTCCTGCATGTGGTTACATGTCAGTGCATACTAAAGAACAACAAGCGCTAGTCGCAGACGCGCTTACTATTGAAAATAAAGGATAAGCAATGAGCACAGAAATTAAAGTTCCTGTTCTTCCTGAGTCGGTTGCTGATGCTTCCGTTGCTACATGGCATGTAAGTGTTGGCGACAAAGTAAGCCGTGATCAGAACTTAGTAGACATCGAAACAGATAAAGTTGTTTTAGAGGTTGTTGCACCAAATGACGGTGTGATCACTGAAATTTCACAAGAAGAAGGTGCAACCGTGCTTGGTGATCAAGTGATC
>NZ_PNDT01000056.1:0-2305 GCF_005886375.1 Pseudoalteromonas sp. S1727 | reverse complement strand
TTCGAGTAAGTTTACCGATTAACTTAACTATCTACCCTTTCTAGCGGGTTAAATAAAGCGCTAACTGCGTTATACCAATCGACTTAAATATTTAACCATTCTAGCGGGCTAAATAAAGCGCTAACGGCGTTTATCTGTCGCTATAAATGGTCAGTAACTTAACACGATTGGTATAACATACTTGCGCCAAGTGGTCGTTAGCAAAGGAGTACTAAGAAACTATTTATGCAGCTCAACACACCTAGACTAACGCTAAAGTTATTAACGGCTGACGATTGGCCGCTATTCTTTGCATTGCATAATGATGCTCAGGTAATTGAAAAATGCTTCGATAAGCCATCTGAGGTGCAAATACGCGCAAAATTTAATGAGCGTTTAAAGCCTTGGCAGCCAAATTCAAGTCGCCCCTTGTGTATGGTTATTCATGAGAAATGCAGCAATAAGCCAGTTGGCGTAACTGGGTTTACTGCATCGCAAACGGCTCAGACGCAGGAAGTGGGTTATCTATTACTACCAGCGTTTTATGGTCGTGGCTACGCAACGGAAGCTCTTGATGCATTTTTAACATGGGCGAGAGGGGAGTTTAATATTCAGTCAATAAAAGCCGTGGTTAGTGCAGGGAATATTGGCTCGGAGAAAGTGCTCGTAAAATGTGGCTTTAAGTTTGTGAACGTTGAGCCTACGAAATTGCTGGCGTGCTAATTGATGATCACCATTACTTGTTAGGCTGTACAAGTAAAACGTAGGTTGTACTGTTCAAGTGTTTTGAACAGTACAACGGGTTGTTACAAATGGATTTCAATTGCCTTACGATCTTTATCAGGCATGTTGGCAACCACTAAGTTAAATGAATTATCGATCATACGCTCAATTTCACCTTGTGGAATTGAGCCATCTAGAATAACAGTATTCCATAACCGTTTATTCATATGATAGCCAGGTATAACCGAAGGAAACATGTCCCGAAGAGCTTGCGCTTCATCAGGGTCGCATTTCAAATTCATCCACCAAAGTGGATTACCGTCTTCATCTGTTTGCCCTTCATTGCCAACTGACAACGTTGCAAACATTTTATGGTTTACTTTATATACATCAACTTCTTGGCCAAATGGTTGGGTAACCATAACCAGAGGTTTTTTAGATAAATACTCATGTGCTGTGTGTTGATCCATGATCCAGTCCTTGAAGTCATTTATGGTAAATTAACCATAGCAGCTTTTTCGTAGTTTAGTCATGAAAAATCGATCAATAGGTAAAATTTATTAGTAAATACAGACTCTAGTAGAAAAACTGTGATAAGCGATATTTTCTTATTGAAGAAAACCCAGTTCGTGGTATGTTTCACGGGATTTATAAATTATAGGAAGACACTGATGCCAAAGGCAAGTGAAGTTAAAAAAGGTACTGCTATTGAGTTCAATGGCCGTGTTTTAGTGGTTAAAGATATTGTTCGCTCTGTGCCACAAGGTCGTGCTGGTGGAAGCTTATATCGCATGCGTTTGTACGATGTTGTCACAGGCAGCAAAGTAGATGAAACATTCAAAGACAGCGACATGCTAAAATTAGCCGATTTAACGCGTCGCGAAGCAATGTTCTCGTACGTGGACGGTGAAGAATATGTGTTTATGGATAACGAAGATTACACACCATATAACCTGAATAAAAACGCGATCAGCGAAGAGATTTTATTTGTAAACGAAGAAACACAAGGTGTGCACGTTATTGTCATTGATGGCGCGCCAGTGGGTTTAGATTTACCGTCAAGCGTTGAACTTGTGGTTGAAGAAACAGATCCATCAATCAAAGGTGCTTCAGCAAGCGCACGCTCAAAACCAGCTCGTTTATCAACAGGTTTAACGATTCAAGTACCTGAACATATTTCTACTGGTGATCGTATCCGTATCAATACGGCTGAGCATAAATTTATGGGCCGTGCTGAAAAGTAATCGCGCTTATAGCTTACTTATAAAAAACCGGCATCAGTGCCGGTTTTTTATATCACCATTATTTATGTTCACTATTTGTCCATGTGGCTTTAAACTCGCCAATACTTTCGTTACACTGCGCGCTCGATTTTAATAAGCTAATGGGCCTCGTTTGTATTTTTTGATCTGCACTGCATTTATTGCCATCATGTATTTATACCAATCGACTTAAATATTTAACCATTCTAGCGGGCTAAATAAAGCGCTAACTGCGTTATAAATTTTTCATGTAGAACAACTACATGTCAAAATTTAGGCCTTGTTATCACTGTATTTATCTGTCGCTATAAATGGTCAGTAACTTAACACTATAGGTATAA
>NZ_PNDT01000055.1:0-15972 GCF_005886375.1 Pseudoalteromonas sp. S1727 | reverse complement strand
ATAGCTAATACCAATCGATTTAAATATTTAACCATTCTAGCGAGCTAAATAAAGCGCTAACTGCGTTATAAATGGTCTGTAACTTATCACGATTGGTATAACTTATTTTAAATTGTCTAATAAAAAGCCTGAAAATGCCTGTCTTTAGCTTTCAAAGAATTTGACTTAGTACAATAAAACTAACTTTGGCTGACAACACGTCGGCCACTAAAAGCATGCATCAAGGTCATACCATCGAGTAAATCAAGTTCCCCGCCAACTGGAATGCCATGTGCAATACGTGATGCAGCAACGTTATAGCGATGGCACAGCTGAGCGATATAATGCGCTGTGGTTTCGCCTTCAACCGTCGGGTTAGTGGCTAAAATCACTTCATTGATGCCGCCTTGCTGCAATTTTTGCTCAAGCACGTCAAGGCCAATTTCATTAGGGCCAATGCCATCAATGGGTGATAGGTGTCCCATCAGCACAAAATACAGACCTTTGTATTGCCCTGTTTGTTCGATTGCCAACACATCAGTAGGTGATTCAACCACACATAAAATACCACTGTCTTGGCGCTTTGGACTCAAACAAATTTCACACTGTGGTTGCTCTGCAAATGTACGGCACGATTGACAATGACCAATCGCGGTCATTGCTTTGCTCAGTGCAGCACCTAGCTGAGCGCCACCTTTACGGTCACGCTCAAGTAAATGAAATGCAATGCGTTGTGCAGACTTTGGTCCAATGCCTGGCTGACAGCGCAACGCTTCAATGAGTGCAGAAAGAGAAGTTGATAATTGCATAAAATACTTTTAGCACCTTAATAATGACGAAAGTGATTGGCTTATTCATAGGATATACCCAAGCCGATTAAGGATACAAAATTCTTCATCCTTAATCATGCTACATACGCGATAATATCAGAAAACATTCCGCTTAGGCAGCTCGAAAACATTCCTGAAATATTATTAACAAACCTATTTGTAAAAACATGTTCCCAAAATAGATTTAACCTTATAATATCGATACGTTATAACATATTTTTAAGAAATAAAAACAACCATTAAGTCGGAACTCATCATGAACCAGTCTTTAATTACAATCAGTGCCTTCGCGTGCTTGGTTAATTCAAATAACTTGATATCTAATGAATTAGAAAGAATAGAGGTTAACGGTACACGTACTCCTTTGTACAGCACTCGCGATATTAACGCGTCAGCCCTCGGCCCTAAAGATGCACAGAATATCCCTATCTCAATTCAATCTTTCTCTGAAGAGCTAATTAGCAACCAACGCGTAAAAACCCTAGGCGAGGTATTAGCTAATGATGCATCCGTACAAAACACCTCGATAGGAACCGTATTTGAGCCAGCATGCCTACATGTCAGCGGTAGAGCAACACCATCAAAAGCTGAAGCATTTTTTTAAAACAGACATTGTAAAAGCAAGTCAAGCAGGTGATTTCTCTCCTTGTAACGGCTGCAATGCCAAACCTACATTGACTGATTTAGCAACCATTCTTCAATTCAACATGCCAACAAGCACAATTCCTCTTGCCATTTGGTCTTTAGCTTTACTATTTTTGATAAGCTTTGGTTTAGCTATAATTACCAAACGCAGAGTGACTCAAATCGGCTTAGCAGATGCTCAGCAGGTAGTAGTGTAAATCCATCAGTAAGGACTTCTAGTTTAAAAACACAAAAGCCCAAGTAAAACTTGGGCTTTTAAACAACGGTTGTGTTGTAATAAATTTAGAACGGCATTTTCATACCTGGTGGTAATTGCATACCACCTGTTACTTTACTCATACGCTCTTGTGTTTCTTCAGCTACACGGCGTACCGCGTCATTACACGCCGCAGCAAGTAAATCTTCAATCATGTCTTTGTCGTCTTCCATTAAGCTTTCATCTAGCTCAACGCGACGAACATTATGGTTACCAAGCATCGTTACTTTGACTAAACCAGCACCGGCTTCTCCAACCACCTCTAAGTTAGCAATTTCGTCTTGGGCTTTTTGCATGCGCTCTTGCATTTGCTGCGCTTGCTTCATCATATTACCCATTCCACCTTTAAACATAACTTTCTCTCTTTCTATTTCTAATTGCCATGAAGATAAGGGCTATTGCAGTGAATTACAATGCCTGAATACTGTTTTCATCGATAATTGCAGAAAATAGCTGCTGCAACTGCACGATGTTTTCATCATTGTTGATCACATCGATCGCTTGCTGATGACGTCCCGCATCTATTTTTTGCTGAATTAAATACGGCGAGTCAATTACTCCTGCTGCAAAGTTAATTGTCAGCTCAACATTGTGCTCATAGATAGCTGCAAGTGCTGCACTTAACTTTTGCCGTAACATCGGGGTATCGAGGTGTTTTTGTGATTCATCCACTTCTAAATGCAGTTGTTGTTGCTGTTTAGAATAAATTGAATGCAATGCAAACTGACGCATCCGCCCACCAAGCCCCATACGCTTAATTAAATAAGCCCACTCATCTTGCTGATGCGCAAAACGAATATCGCTGATCGGACTTTGAAAATCATCCGGCACTTGAATATTTATTTCAGGCTCGGCTTCAGCCACCACTTTTTGTGGATTAATTTGCTCCAATAACTCGGGCGCTAAATTTTCTACTATCGTCTGATGCTTTTCTTTAAAGTCAGGCTTGATAACCTTTGTTGGCATACTCTTAGGTGTGTAGCTGCCAGCCTCGGCTTGACTAGGTGTCCCCGTTATCTGGGGTTGTGACTTTTTTTCGTGAGGAGTACTCTCAATTTCGGGAGGGGGACTCGTTTGCACCTGAGTTGATGCTTTTCCACCAGATAAAGTGCCTGCACCTGAAATATTTCTATCACGTAAAATACGAGCAATTGCAGACTGTGCTTGCGCTTCTTGTTGACTAATATCTGTCGCCATTGGTTCCACTGACGAATTGCTACTGTGTAAAGCCGAATCTGTTTGTTCACCATGATGAGCATTGTCAGGCTGAAAACCTTGCTCAACCGCGTTACTCATCACATCATCATATTGTGATGCTAACTGTTGCTCAAGTTCGGCCTCTGATGCGTACTCAGTGTCATGTATATTGTTCAATTGCGGCGTCATTGACGTCGCTTGCATAAGCTGATTATTCGCTACGCTAAATGGCTGTTGTTCCTGCTCTTGTTCTTGCTCTATAACTTGGGGGGTATCAGTATTCCTAATTGTTTTTTCATCATCAACAACCGCAGATGAAGTGGCGTGCTCAGTTGTTTGATCAGCAATAGATTCTGATGGTGCAGGCTTATTTTTATTAAGAATATCCCTGAGAGAGCCCGCACGATCACGCTTCTCATCAGCCGATGTGGCTGTTGAGGTTGTGCTGACAAGAGCTTGGTTATCAATTGGTTGAAATGCCAGTAAACGCAGCATGATCATTTCAAAACCTAAACGTGGTTCAGGCGCCCATTGTAAATCTTTTTTACCGTTAAGCAGCAATTGATAATAAACCTGAATTTGCTGTGAGTCGCAGCTAAGCGCTACTTCACTAATAAATTCTCGGTTGTAATCATCTAACTTGGCTGCATCAGGCACTAATTGGCTTAACTGCACTAAATGTGTCAGACCGATAAGATCGTCTAACAAAGCCGTATAATTTGCATGCTTGCTGGCGACTTGCTCTATTTGCGCCATTAATGCAGCGCCATCTTGGGCTAATAATGCGACCAACAAGTGTTGGCTATAATGGTTGTCCATCAAGCCTAACATTGCTTGTACTGCTTGATGCTTGATATCACCATTGGTTTGTGCAATTGCCTGATCGGTTAAGCTCAATGCATCACGCATACTACCATCAGCCGCTTTGGCGATAATTTGCAGTGCTTGTGTTTCAAAACGGAGTTTTTCTTCGCCTAATACATACTCAAGTTGTTGGCGTATTTCAGACTGCGATAATGAATTGAGATTAAATTGCAAGCAACGTGATAAAATTGTGACCGGAAGTTTTTGCGGATCAGTGGTGGCGAGTAAAAATTTAACGTGCTCTGGGGGTTCTTCAAGCGTTTTTAATAATGCGTTAAAACTATGCTTTGAGAGCATATGCACTTCATCGATAAGGTACACTTTGTAGCGACCACGAGTGGGGGCATATTGTACGTTATCAAGAATTTCTCGGGTGTCTTCAACCTTCGTCCGTGATGCCGCATCAATTTCAAGCAAGTCAATGTAACGCCCTGCTTCAATATCTGTACAGCTACTACATTGCCCGCAAGGTTGTGCCGAAATCCCTTCGTCACAATTTAAACTTTTTGCGAAAATTCGCGCGATGGTGGTTTTACCCACCCCGCGAGTCCCAGTGAATAAATAAGCGTGATGCAGTCTATTTTGTGTTAAAGCATTGACTAATGCTTGTTTCACATGTGACTGTCCAACCAGTTCATGAAAGGTCTGTGGTCGCCATTTTCTCGCTAGGACTTGATAACTCATTAATTATTCGCCTTCGAATTCAACCAATTTAAGAATTTTAATACCCATTTTTTCAATACGTTGCTCGCCGCCCAGTTCAGGTAACGATACTACAAATGCTGCATCTGTCGCATGACCACCTAATTTGTTCACTAACTTAGCAGTCGCTTCGATCGTACCACCAGTCGCTAATAAGTCATCCACTAAGAGCACTTTATCACCAGGGACAATCGCATCTGTATGTAATTCTAAAATATCTTCACCATATTCTAGCTGGTAATCTTGAGAGATCACAGCCCGTGGCAACTTGCCCGGTTTACGCACAGGAATAAACGGGATACCAAGCGCATATGAAAGTGGTGCACCAAAAATAAAGCCACGAGATTCAGTACCAATGATTTTGGTAAAACCTTGATCTTTATAAGCACTAATGAATGCATTAATAGTTGCTTGGAATGCAGCCGGATCAGCCATTAACGTTGTTACATCACGGAACATAATGCCCGCTTTCGGGTAGTCCGCAATAGTAGTAATACTATCTTTGATGATAGATGGAGTTACTTGAGTCATAATTTAAATTATTTTATCTGTAATATTACAAAGCAAATAAGTATAACATCACAAAAATCAGTTGTCGGCAGGAAGTTTAGAAAAAGATAAGGCTGCAAAGGCAGCCTCTGAATTTGCTTGGTGCAAAATTAAGATACTGTGGTGATCCAACCTAGGATTGCATTTAAGCAGCCGATCCCAACAAACACAGCTAAAAATGCAAGAAAATACATTGCATTAAATGGGTCTTTAAAATCTTTATCTTCAGACATTGGTACTACCTTTTATTAAGCGCGACAAATTAAGGCGCTCATAATAGACGATGTAAAATAATCAATAAAGGTTTTAAGCGTGATTTTTTGTCACGATGACGCCACGGTCTGCCATCGCACTTAGCGTCGCAATTGCACCTTGCTGTAATTGTTCTATTGTAAATTGTTGGGCGTGCTGCGCAACTTGCGCTACCAGAGCAGATAATTGAATACCCGGTGTACTATCTATAATAGACAACAGCAAAGCTGTCATTGCATTGGTCGCAAGAAACTGCACTTCATCGTCTATATCACGATACACCACAAAGTAATGAGGCTGCTCACTAGGCTGCTGTGGCTGAAAATCAGCACTGATATGCTGTACAGGAAATTGATAACTTAGATTTCTAGCGCTACTACTTAAGTATAACGCCGCCTCACATAACTCCCCAGTAATGGGGCACTCCATTAAGTCTGTTTGCACTATAGATACATCAAGCTCAATCCATTCATAATGGGCAAGCTCCAGCATAAATACAGGATCACTTGCTTGAAATGTGTAGTCACTGCTTAAATATGCAACAAATTCAGCGGCAATATCCAAAAAGTAAGGTGATTGACAATCGTGCTCAGCAAAAAAACGCCGAATTAGCTGTAACCAGTCATCATCACAGTAGAGTGTTTTTAAAACTGGGAAGCCTGAGGAAATAAAACCGTTGATATTATTAAAAAATAAATCACGGTAAATCGCCATGCGACGATCTTCGATACCATCAGGCTTTGCTTGTCGTTGCGGGTTTCGTATATGCGCCATAAAGGCATTTTGGGTATCAATCAAACTCATATTAAGCACTTTCTTTATTTTCAGTAATCGCATGCTTCGCTTGTAACTGATGAATTATATCTAATTCTTTTATAAGCTCAGCTACGCTTGGAATATTAAAGTCACGCTCTAATAAAGTAGGAAACACACCGTGATGTTGGTATGCAAGATCAAGTAGGTGCCATACCGGATCAATCACATCGGCACCGTGAGTATCAATAATTAAATCATCCGCTTCATTATAGTGTCCTGCAACATGCCCATAAGCAATTCGATGTGAGGGCAAATTTGCTAAAAAGTGTTCACTGTCGTAACCATGATTGATTGAATTCACATATATATTATTTACATCAAGGAGCAATTTACAGTCCGCTTGCTGCAGAACCTCATTAGTAAAATCCAATTCGCTGATCTGCTGATCTGGCGCGGCATAATAAGAAACATTTTCAATGGCGATTTGCTGCTCTAAAATATCTTGTACTTGCTTAATGCGCGGTACAACATGCTTAATTGCCTCTTCTGTAAAGGGAATAGGCATTAAGTCATACATATGACCGCTACCAGAGCAATAACTAAGGTGTTCACTAAAAAGTTTAATATTATGGGTGTCGAAAAACACTTTTAACGATTTTACAAATTCAATATCTAGCGGTTCAGCAGAGCCAATAGACAATGATAAACCATGGCAAACGAAATTATTTGTATCTGTCAGTTGCTTAAACTGTTTGGCAAATCGTCCTCCCAACTTTAACCAATTCTCTGGTGCCACTTCCATAAAATCAATTTGACTTGGTATTTGGGTGAGCAGCTCGTCGAGCATCTCACGGCGCAAACCAAGACCTACCATGCCAAATTCATCTTGTTTCATTTCTGCCATTTTAATCTCCACCAATAAAAAGGGCCTATGCAGGCCCTTATTATGCATTGCGACTAATCGTAAAACTTAATTAGCTACGGCCACCGCATTTACCTTCGCCGCACTTACCTTCTTTTTTGGCCTTTGCGTCTTTAGCATCGCCACCGCATTTGCCTTCGCCACACTTGCCTTCTTTTTTCGCTTTTACGTCTTTAGCATCGCCGCCACATTTACCTTCGCCGCACTTACCTTCTTTTTTGGCTTTTGCGTCTTTAGCATCGCCACCACATTTGCCTTCGCCGCACTTGCCTTCTTTTTTAGTTTTGTGCTCTTTTGCATCACCACCGCATTTACCTTCGCCACATTTACCTTCGGTAGCATCAACTTGGTAACCCGTTACCATTTGTTGAAATTCAAAAGGGTTAGCTTGAGCATCTGCAGAAATAAAGCTTGTGCTGCCAACTACGACTGCGCCTAATGTTAACGCAATTGAATTCTTTTTAATTGTATTCATTTTATGACTCTCTCTAAACAAAGGATGTATACCCAAACCACCTCAAGATACTAATTCTGTATCTTGAGGTGGTTTGGGTATATTAGTAGACCTCGCTACAAAAAATAATATTTCACTTGCTCGCAAGTTTTTACATTATTTTTGCTTTCACGGCAAAAGTCACACAACTGACGAGATTAACTATGGGAGTAAAATCGGGATTTATCAATATATATTATAACTAAGCATTTATAGCTTAGCTGCATGATTGGCATCTTGAGGTAGCTTCAGTATACAGGTAGACTACGCTCCCTTTGCAGTAGTATTAAGTGCCTCTATTATGAAATTAGTTTTAGCGCCTATGGAAGGAGTTGTCGACTTTAAAATGCGTCAACTACTCACCGATATTGGTGGTTTTGATCTATGCGTAACAGAATTTGTTCGTGTAATAGATGCTTGTCTACCTGACAAAGTGTTTAATCGCTACTGCCCAGAGCTTACCAATCATGGATTAACTCGCGCTGGTACACCTGTACGTATCCAATTACTTGGTCAAGTGGCACATGCTTTAGCTGAAAATGCGGTAAGAGTAATCGAATTGGGTTCCCACGGGGTTGACCTTAATTTTGGTTGTCCAGCGAAAACCGTCAACAAGAGCAAAGGCGGGGCTGTGCTACTCAAAGATCCAGAGCACATGTATGAAATCATCAAAGCAGTCCGTGATGCAGTACCTAGTGAGCATCAAGTCAGTGCCAAAATTCGCTTAGGCTTTGATGATGATAGTAATAGCCAAGAAATTGTTGATGCTGTTGTTAGCGCTGGTGCTACAAGCATAGCTATCCATGCCCGTACTAAACGCGATGGCTACAACCCCCCTGCTTATTGGGAAAAAATTCCACCACTGATTAAAGATAAAAACATTGCGGTGGTCGCAAATGGTGAAATTTGGCAAGTAGAAGATGCATTACTGTGTCAGCAACGCAGTGGCTGTACAGATTTAATGCTTGGTCGTGGTGCACTCTCACACCCTGATTTAGCCCGCAAAATAAAAGCACATGTAAACAATGAGCAATACACAGGATTACAATGGGAGCATGTGCTGTATCACTTAATTCACTCTGCAATACATCAGGATCCAGCCAAAGACGAAAAGTATTTTGCTGCGCGTACTAAGCAATGGTTAGGCTATTTAAAACGTCAATATAGTCAAGCAGATATATTATTTGATGAAATAAGACGATTAAAGATAAAAGAAGATGTCGCTAATGTTTTGAAAAAATACGCTATTGCACCTTAATTTGACACACATCATAGTAGACTTTTTTTAATTAATGAATACTGCAGCATTGCTCAATCAGGATAATGATAATGGTCAATGCTCAACACCACCTACAACATTTAAATCAAGAGTTAGATCAAGTTAGGGCTTCTTTGCTCTTCACACTATCAAACTCAACTAACCTATTACATCAATCACTTGCTGAAACCTTGCAACAGAATAACCCTGAGCAATGGTTAGAGCTCATGCAAAAACAGCTTGGCACTGAATATAAAGAAAGTATTACTCGCTTAGAAAAGCTTGAAGCTGCGGTATGCCAAATAGATATTGGTCAATATGGTTACTGCTGTGATTGTGAGGAAAAAATTGACTCGCAACGGCTTAATGCCGATCCAACTGTACAACGTTGTATACGCTGCGAGTCAAATTCATAATGTAGTTACTGCGGTGTAAGTAATGAGGCAAACGAGAAGCTTTGTGCTGGGTAAAAAATGATATCAGCAAGTAAATAATCAACTTGTTGTGGCGTCATTTGTAAATGTTTCAGTAAATTCACTCTCGCTTGTTGCACAGTCCAAGCATGGTAATGGATCCCCAAGTCGGTTTCCATCATAGCTAACCAAAATGTGCGCTCTTCAGGCGTTAGCCGTGTTGCGATTTGTGCTGCATTAAGTGTGAGCTCATGGTAATTCTGTGCCCAATCAAAACCAGCTGTGTTCTGCTTAGATAATGTAAAACGTTGTGCAAGTACTGAATGCTGATGATTCTCAGCAAAAGTAATCATGTAAGGGACTTGCTTCATGTCCTTTAGCTGAGCTTGTATTGCAACTAACCAGTTTATTGGTGCTTTAGTTATACCAGAAAAGTAATTTAATTTACTTTGATACCAAGGCCCGCCATTAGATAAGCCATATAAACCAACACTCCCGCGTGGCGTATAGCTTGCTAAATAATCATTAAACTGAATAAGTGTGCGCTTAATTGTCTCAGGTAAGTCACTACGAGCAAGGCTTTTCGTTACCTGTGACTGTAGCGCAGTAAGTTCAATTGAATTGAGTCTTAGCTTACTTTCTTTAGCTGCTACTAGTTGTTGTTGAGTAAAGCCAATCCAGTTATTAATAGCGTCAGTAATGTCGTTATGCTGATTGTGATCCAGCATATTATCCAGCACTGGAATATGTGCAGGCCAAGTAAAATAACGCTGCGGAAAACGCTCTGCAATAATAAGATAATCCAATGAGCTCTGCGCAGCTGGTGTTAACTCAAGCCCTTTCATAGCTTTATAGATATTGTGCCGCTCCTTTAAATAGGCAGCACTGAATGGAAACTGTGACTCAGACACACTGCTAATTGCATCTGTTGGTCTTAGAAATTGATTTAATCTCTGCAATGCTTGTTGAGCTTGCTCTTTATTTTGATACTGGTTGTTTGTATCACCGCATGCACTCAAAAAAAGCACTAAGAGACATAGCCATATTAGGTGTTTTATCATCAGTGTAATCCAATAAAAAAAGCCCCTGAGGGGCTTTTTAATAATTGCTATAGCAAATTAAAGTTAAATTTTAACACCGTTGCGAGCGGCTTTATCTTTAATAAATGTAGACCAACCTTTAGCAAACTTGCGAGTGCGAGGGTCATCCATTGCTTTAGTAATTGCAGCATAAGCTTGCTTATACTTTTCTTGATAGTAATAAGCTTCTGCTAAATCTGAATAAATAGTTCCTTGCTTATCAGAACCTAATTCAAGCGCCTTGTTCAAACGAACCACGGCTGCACTATAATTCTGCGACTGCAATAATAATGAACCTGCTTTGCGGTAAAGCTCAGCGTCGTCATCAAATTTTGCGGCTTCTTCATAGTACTTAGCTGCTTTTTCAATATCTTTAGAGCGATGGTAGTTACTTGCCACTGCGCTGATATTTTGTTTAGTACGTTTAACAATCTTATCATCAATTGACTTCTCTAAAACCTTAGCGGCTTTATAAGGAATTTCATTCAATGAATAGAAGTTAGACAAAACTTTATAATCAACTTCAGCTTCAAAGTAACCGTTTTTGTAAGCTACTTCCATCGTCGCAAGACCTGTTTTATAGTCTTCCGTCTGAAGGTAGTATTTACCTAAACTTACCCATGCTTTTTTATCGCCAGGCCAGATACGAACAATTTCTTCACCAACTTTAACCATATTTTTATAGTCTTTAAGTTCAAAGTAAGAACCTAATTTAAGTTGATAAGGGCCTTTATTAGGCTCTTTTTGAAGTTTAATTGCTTTATCAGCAGGTGAAAAAACGTCTTTGAATAATCCTAACTGGTAGTTAGCTTGGGCTATACGAGTATAAACCGTCGCATCTTCTTCACCAGTAAAATCCATCCACGCTACGTAAGCTTTTTTAGCTTTTTCATACTGCTCAGTACCCGCGTACATATCGCCTAATGTTTTTAAACTTTGCTCTTGATCAGCAAAATTTAAAATATCAGGGGCAACAGCTAACTCTAGGTGTTTAATCGCAGTTTTATACTGCTCTTTTTGACCATACATACTACCTAAGTAGCGGTTAACGGTTGCTTTGTCGAAATCATCAGACGCTTCGATTTCTTTCAACATGGCGATTGCTTCATCAAGCTTTTCTTCGTTATACAAGTCAAACGCTTTAATAACTTTTTTACCAACGCGCTCACCCATAACTCTAGTCTTAGCTTTTTTGCGCGCTTCAATCTTTGCGGCATCCGGCGCTGCTAGAACTGGTGCAGTAAATACTGCACCCGAGAGAGACATAAGTACCGCAAGTGCTGTTACTTTAGATAAATTTCTCATTACTTGCCTCCTTAGTTGCCTTGGTTAATTTTAAAGTCTAGCTGAACTTGTAAACCAACTTGCTTTTGCGGCTTACCGTCAATGATTTTAGGACGGTATTTCCACTTGCTCAGTGCACGCTTAGCTTCTCTATCGAAGATGCGTTTAGGGTCTGCGTCAATTACTTCAACATCAGTTACCCCACCCAGCTCATCGATTGAGAACGAAAGTTGTACCCAACCTTCTTTACCATCACGTGCCGCTTGTGTTGGATATTTTGGTTCAATACGAACGATAGGTGTCGCATCACCATCTCGTCCAAATGCCCCTGGACCACTTAGACCACCGGCCGAACTTCCCACATCGATGCTGCCCATATTAAATGACATTGCACCCGGATTAGGGTTGTTGTTTTCCGGCTGTGGCGGCTGCGGTTTAGGCGGCTGCTTTGGCGGTGGAGGCGGCGGAGGCGGTACACGCTTCCGTTCCTGCACCTTAGATTCAGGCGGATTCGTCATAATTTCGACTATGATCTGCTCTTTTTGTTCCGTATTACGGTCAGCCCCACCAGAGATGAGGAAGGCCATGAAGTAGAACAAGCCGAAAGTAACTGCCCCACCTGCAATCAGTGAAAACAGAAAACGAATCATTACTGATCTCCAGCTATTGAAATTCTCAGGTTATCACCCGTCGCTTTGATCTGGTCCATAACTTTAACCACTGTGCCGTGTTTTGCTTCTTTATCAGCTTGCAAAATTACAACTTCAGTAGGTTGTTCTGCTAGTAAGCTTTCAATTTTTGCTGAAACACGTTCAACATCAACTTGTTGCTTATCAATCCAGATCTCGCCGTTGTTACGAATCGCAATAAAAATGTTAGCATTTTTTTGCTTCGTAGCTTGGGCCGCTTTTGGTTTATTGACCTCGATACCAGCCTCTTTAACGAACGATGTAGTTACGATAAAGAAAATAAGCATGATAAATACGATGTCAAGCATTGGTGTCATATCTACCGCTGCTTCTTCTTCTTCACGAAAACGTTGTTTACGTGCCATATTTAATTCTCTCTCTAGTGATGAGGCATGCTATCTACAAGTTTGGCTTTCACCATTCTCGCTCTTGCCTCAAGGCGTGAGCTAAAGAATACTCCAGATAGTGCCGCAACCATTCCAGCCATTGTTGGGATTGTTGCCATTGAAATACCTGATGCCATTAAACGTGCATTACCTGTACCTTGGCTGGCCATGGTTTCGAAAACCGCGATCATACCCGTTACTGTACCAAGTAAGCCTATTAAAGGACAAACAGCTACTAATGTTTTAATCAACAACATACGCTGATCTAATTTTTCAGACGCTTCAGAAATCCATGCTTCACGGATTCTGTGTGCGTACCAAGACGTAGTGTCTTGGCGGGCATCCCACTTAGCTACAATTTCCTTCGACATGCGAGGAAACTCAGCAAGTAAGAACCAATAGCGCTCAATCATTAAAACCCACATAAGAAAGAGTGCTATCGCGACCACGTATAAAACCTGGCCGCCTGTGCCAACAAAATCCCTGATAGATTCCCAGATCTCCATCAGGACTAGCATTAGGCTTTCTCCTTCTCCGCGTGAGTCGCAACGATACCCGCGCTTTGCTCATCAAGGATGTGTAATACCGACTTACTACGACCCGCAACAACAGCGTGAAGAAGAATAAGTGGTAATGCAGCAATTAGACCTAGCGCAGTAGTTACAAGTGCTAGAGAGATGTTACCTGCCATGATTTTCGGATCACCTGTACCGAACAATGTGATTGTTTGGAACGTTAAGATCATACCGATTACCGTACCTAATAGACCAAGTAACGGCGCGATTGCAGCAAGAATTTTAATGATATTGATACCAGCTTCAATGCGTGGCGTTTCACGAAGAATCGCTTCATCTAATTTAAGCTCAAGGTTTTCAACGTCTTGGTTCTTGTTATCATGGTACACTTTAAGAATACGACCCAGTGGGTTGTTTGTATTCGGTGTAGCAACATTTTTAAGTTGGCTCTTAATCTTACTTGTAGTAAGTGTAAGGTCAACAAAACGAACTGCAGTGATTAAGATACCTAAACCTAATAACGCAGTGATGATGTAACCAACTACGCCACCTTGGTGGAAGTATTCTTCAAGCGTCGCTTTTTGTGTATTGATACGTAAGATAGCACCACGTGTTGGATCCACGTATACACCTGCATAGTTATCAGCAGAAGTATTTGCTAACTCATCGATACCAGCAAGGATATAGCTATCAGGTTGCTTACCTAGCGGCTGAATTGATTTAGTTTCTGGTGAATAGATTAAGTAGCCGTCGTCTGTAACTAAGTTAAAGTTACCGATACGTGTTACTTTTTTCACTGATGGGTTACCGTCAAGACCAGCAACTTCAGTTTCAAATGTAGAAACTTTAGCAGACTCAGTCATTTCAGTTTGTAGTGAAATCCAAAGCTCTTCTAATTCACGTACTGTTGGAAGTTCTTTAGCAGCAGCTAATGAACGTAAGATTTCAGCACGGCCTGGCTTTTCAGCAGAAACAAGTGATGCTTCGATTGAACCGATTGCATCTTGTGCTGCACGACGTACAACACCAAACATCTCACCTAAAGTACCTTGTGCACTTTGAAGAGCTGCTTCTTTTTCAGCTAAGGTGTTTTCGTTTTGTGCATATTGCTTTGTTAAGCTATCACCACGTGCTTTTTCAGCAGCTAATTGGCTTTTCGCTTTGTTAAGTAACGCTTGCTTATCAGCACGATCTGCTAAAAACTCTTGCTCACGTTGCTTATTGATTTTGCCTTCAGAGATACGCTCTTGCTTTACTTGCTCAAGGATTTTATCTAAAGCATCTGTATTTGCATGTGCATTAAGCGCGGTACCTGCAGAAACAGATAGTACTGCTGCAACAGCAAAACCTTTAAATAGTTTCTTCATTATTGATTACTCCGCGCCAAAGATTGGTAGTTTAACAAGTTCTAATGTCGCTTGCTTACGCGCCATACGAATAACTTCTTTAACAGGTTTTAGGTATTCATCACCTAATTCTTTCCACTGCTTAGTGTTGTTATCCCATACCCATGCGTGCTTTAAGTCAAACGATTGAGCAACGTAAGTGATACGACCTAGTTGGCCGAAATCAACGTTGATGCTCTTACCATCAATCTCTAAAGTACCTTGTGATGCAGCAACTAAAGAGCTGTATGCTGCTTCAATTGTGTATGCTTCTAATACTTGACGGAACTTCTCTGAAGTCGTTACAGAAGAAGAAACCATTGTTTCACGTAATCTTTCAACACGCGCCAAACGATTGTCACTGTTAAACGGAACGTCCGCTTTGATGAATTGCTCAAGCGTATCGATCATGCGATACATCAAAGGCACAACGTTTTGTTTTGTGTTGTCGATCGTCGCGATTTGACGGTCAAACGATTCAATTTGTGCATTTTGGTCAGCGACCAAACGTGCAACGTGATCGTTGTATACTTTCAAAAGCTCAGATTCATCAACTACGCTACGGTACTCAGCTAATAGCTCTTGAGTTTGACCATATACGTTGTCAATTTTAGTTTGAGACTTAACCGCAGCCGTTTGAATTTGTAGACCTGCTTTTTGCACGTCATTCAAAGGATCTGCAATCACATTGCTGCTTGCAAATGCAAACGCGCCAACCAACGCAGTTGCTACAAGACTCTTTCTGATTTTAACAGACATAGTTCCCAACCAATTAAGTAATGTTACTTTTATAATTTAATTACCTCCCGAAGGAGACAACCCTGATATCTTTTAATAGATATCAACCCTCCAATAATGCTAAATGCAATGCACGCTGTCAACTTGATGTTTGGAATTAGCTGGAAATAAATTAATTCAATCACTGCAAACTAAAACACGAAAAACAAAGGATTAACATTATTGTAACAGCAGTAATTTCCCATATAGTGTAAAAGCCGCTAACTAAGGAGTGTTTTATCTACTTTAGTTAATTGCAAAACATTAATGTAACATTCTGTCTGTAATTTTTAGGCGCTAAAAAAAGTTAATAATATTTTTAAATAAGCGTAATCATTCAGTAAAAAAGCCTTTTTATGCAGAAGTTCATTCACACCTGTGTTTAAAAAAACTTCAAATCAGAACATCAACTAAAAAAGTGTACTGACATTTTTACATCCAAATCTGCGTGTATGCTTTTTTATGCTGATAATAATCGTAACGGGTGATATTTCTATGCTGCCACGATTTAGTTTTATGTAAAAAACCTCTCAATGAATAACCTTAACTATCCCCAATAAGCAAACAGGGTTAATACCAATCGACTTAAATATTTAACCATTCTAGCGGGCTAAATAAAGCGCTAACTGCGTTATAAATTTTTCATGTAGAACAACTACATGTCAAAATTTATGCCTTGTTATCACTCCATTTATCTGTCGCTATAAATGGTCAGTAACTCAACACGATTGGTATAAAATC
>NZ_PNDT01000054.1:0-65668 GCF_005886375.1 Pseudoalteromonas sp. S1727 | reverse complement strand
CGGGGCCGCAAGGCCCTTTCTCGATCTTGGTAAGCGGTAAGCGGTAAGCGGTAAGCGGTAAGCGGTAAGCGGTAAGCGGTAAGCGGTAAGCGGTAAGCCAAGAAACTAATCAATCCAGATTTTATGTCAAGACTTACCTTAAACTCAGACTGCTTCAAACTTATAGCATAAAGCTTAAAACTCCTACGGCACACTATGCCCTGTAGAGCTCTGCCAAATACGATACCATTGCTCACGGTTTAATTTTAACCGCTTAGCTGCAACCGCAGACTCAATACGTTTGATATTGCCCGTACCAAGTACTACCGATGGTGCACTTGGGTGCATTAACAACCAAGCATAAACGACTTGGTCAATTGAGCTTGCACCAATTTCATTGCCAACTTGCTCAAGTACGTGGCGTAGACGAATGGCTTTTTCATCGTTTTCTGCGAACAAGCGCCCGCCTGCCAGCGGCGACCAACACATAGGTTTTATATCGAGCAACTGACATTGATCCAACGTGCCATCATCAAGCGCTTTCATTTCATAAGGTGAAAACTCTATTTGGTTAGTGACCAATTCAAAGTCCAAACGTGACTGCAATAAACTCAACTGTGAAGGAGTAAAATTAGATACCCCAAATTCCAGTACATCACCATTTTGCTTAAGAGTATTAAATGCTTGAGCAACTTCATCTGCATCCATCAAGTAATCAGGGCGATGAATAAGTAATACGTCTAAACGGTCGGTATTAAAGTGCTTAAGGGATTGCTGAGCTGAAGTGATGATATGCTGTGTACTTGAATCGTAATGATTAGCTTGGCCTGCTAAACCAAGACTCGGGAATGCAGGTTTAATACCGCACTTGGTAATAATTTTAATCTCATCACGAATACTTGGCTTTAGTGCCAACGCTTTACCAAATTCGGCCTCGCAGCCGTATTCACCATAAATATCAGCATGATCTGTATGTGTTACACCCGCTTCAATTGCTTGCTCAAGAAAGCTTAAACACTGTGACGGCGTAATTTTCCAATCTAATAACCGCCAAAAACCAAGTACTAATTGTTCTATTTTTCGTTCAGAGCTGTTCATTATTTTCCTTAATGCTATTTTATGGCCTGTAATGAAGTAAGTGATATCACTACTATTTAGCCGCAATTACGGATTGCATATATTTAATTCTACCTATTTTATAAAATATTAATAGCGGTTGTATTACATTGAAAAGCTTATAGGAACGGTCAAGGTTAATTTTAGACCTGCAATGCTTGCTGGTGGTTGAGGTAAGGGCTCAGCTCGGTAAACTAATGCAACAGCTTCTTTATCTAATGAGTCTATTCCAGAACTATTCACTAAGTAGACATCCAATACCTTACCAGAGCGGTTCATGGTAAAAGTAATGGTTGGTACACCTTGGCGACGCATTCGTCGAGCTGATCTTGGATAGCGCTTTTCTTTTTCTAACTGTAAATAGAGCATTTGTTGCCAATTTAGCTTTTCTTGCTGGCCTTGGTGGTTCAATGGCCCCTGTTGCTGAACCGCTGCTTTGTTACTCAGTAGGGCCTCTTTTGCTGTTGGCACAGCTTGCGCTTGCTTTTGTACATTAGCATCGGTTTGCTCTGTTACAGTTGCATTCCCTAGACTCTTTTCTAATTTTTTGCTCTGCTTTTTAGCTTCATTTTGATCAAGGCGCTTTTCATCAACCTCAAGTGGCTTTTTATTATCTACCTTAGCTAGTTTTTTATCTGCTTTAAACTCAGAGCGACTATGTGCAGCGGCTCGAACCTCGGATTTTGGTCGCTTATTAACTTCTTCTGATTGCTCCGCTTGGGGTTGATTTGCTTCTGAGTCTTGTTGAGTAACTCCAACATTTTCATTATTCATGGTGTGCTTTGGAGAAGCTAAAGGAGCAATAATACTTGCAAGTAATGGTGCGGCTACAACATACGTGGGTTTGTTGTTAGTTTCAGTTTTATAAAATCCAGTCCCAACTATAACAAAATGCAAAAATACGCTGAAAATAATGGCAATATAAAAATATCGCGGACTCTGTGTTATAGATTGTAATGACTCAACTCTACTCATAAACTACCCACCAGTAACAATTCCCTGTCTTTGAGCGATTAATACCAGCATTAAATCACTCTTTAGATATATACCGAACGAAGCACCTAAACCCGTAATTTTATTTTCGTTCTTTTATTGAAACCCAAAGAGATGAACGATAATCAACCTCAATAGGCAAGATCTCACTTAGGTGCAGCAGAGCCTTATCTGTATTCTTGGTTGAAAAAGTTCCTGTTACTCTATACTTAGCAAGCTCTGGCGATACCCGAACAATGCCTCGTCGATAACGCGACAGCTCTGCTATAAAGTCAGTTAACTTACTGCTATTAGCTTGAATTTTATGCTCAAGCCACAGTGCTTTACTACTATGCAAATTTCCAACTGGCATAATTGCCTTACGACTAAAAGCCGCTTGTTGCATGGCTTTTAATTGTATTAGCTGAGCAGTTTGCAATGGTCGTAACTCGACAATTCCTTCATATACACTTACAACGGTGTCATGCTCTTGCTGACGTACAGTAAAAACAGTTCCTATAGGTACTACCTTACCATCGCGCGTAGTTACATATAAGGATGCTCCATCTTGCGCACTAGCAACCCAAATTTCACCTTTAAGTAAATGCAGCCTATGCTCTAAATGCTCAGAATCTAAATAAACAGCAGTTTCAGTATTTAAGGCTATAACAGTGCCATCTTTTAATGTCACAGTTTTGGTTTCACCGATAGCAGTTGTATATTTTTGGCCATTAGGTTGTTCAGCTCGCCCAGCGAAAATTAAGCCAAGGTTTCCTAATGTGAAAAGCCCGAGTAGCAACGCTTGTCTACGTGAAACCCCTGTGACAGTACGGGATAACACAGTACGGCTTAACTTTGACTGCGGGGCTTTAAGAAAGGTAGCTTGTAGTTGCTCTAACTGCTGCCACGCTAAAGCATTTTCAGGCTGTGCTTGATACCAAATTTGAAAAGCATTTTTATCGCTCTGGCTAACATCATCTGCCCATAGTCTAGCCATCCATGTCGCAGCTTGCTGTATTGTATCTGGCGATATTTTTGCCATGATTAAAACAACATTTCTAGATTAACCATTAAGCAGCTCTGCAATGCTCTGGCTATGTATTTTTCTACCGATGATACAGAAACATTTAACTGCTTTGCGATTTGCTTGTAACTCATGTTTTCAAGCTGACGCATTAGTAATGCTTGGCGTACTTTATCCGGTAATTGCTGTAACAACATATCGATTTCAGTTAATGCTTCAATGATCAATAACTGCGATTCAGGTGAAGCTGACATTGCAACAGGATCATTTGCTATTAACTCTAAGTACGCGCTTTCTACACTACGCTTGCGATACAAATCTATCACCAATCCTTTAGCAATATGTGTTAAGTAACGTCGTGAATCTTGCATACTTGGTAATGTTGCTTTAGCTAACAAGCGTAAATAAGTATCCTGTACTAAATCTGCAGTGGCTTCAGGACAACCTAAACGACGTTGAATATAAATAGACAGCCAATTACTGTGTTTTTTATACATATCATCAACACTAGCAATATTGACAGGGTTGCTTATCACTCTGTACCACTCCAGTAAAACTTAATGCGAATGATAATACTTACTAAATAGATTTAATTCAAGCCAAACCTCTATCTGACTTGATTTAATCTATGAACAAAGCGTATGTAGGTTGTAGGTTTAGCCATTAAAACTTTTTCTCAAACTTTAAACTGACACTATTTTTATCATAGCTATATAACCAATCGACATTACTATTAACAGTAGTATGATTTAAGGTAAAAATTGGTGTCATGCTAAATACGGCTAGATTTGGCATGCTTACAATCAGTGTGTAATTTTGTTCAAGATCTTTGCGCTTTTGTACCAGTAAAGCACTATATTGCTCATATTTACGCGCCCTGAGTGATGCAAATAAAGTTGCTTCTACCCCTTTACCCCAGCGTTTATTAACACCAAATCGACTCGAAAATAATTGGTATGCATGTACCTTCTCATTATTATTTTTTTTACTGTAATCAAGTCCGCCAAACAGTAGCCACTGCTCATTAAGTTGATACCAAAGAGTGTTGTAATTTGCTAATTGTGTACCAGATTGGTAGCTATAGTGCTGCGGTTGATAAGATTGCTGCTCAATTTCAAGCTCAAGTTTTATATTTAGTTTTTTTGAAAGGTTTTTTAGCCAATCAAGCTTCATACCAGCAGCACTGTAAAGCGTGCTATTACCTAAAGCATTGTATTTAAATTGCCCTGATGCTGAAAATTGCTCATAAGCCGTTTGATAGCTATAACCTAAGTTAGCAATCACTGTGTGCTCATTATATTCACTGTTATTTAAATAATTACTGCCATACGCAAGACCTCGAAAACTCAACCCGTGATGACCTGAAAAAGCAAATCGCTTACTAATATTAGCATCAAAGTCAATGCCCTCTCCCGATATTGCAGGCGGGGTTTTTCGCTCGATTAAACACTCTTCAGTCGGTAGCCAAAGCAAACACGTATAACTTTGTGATGATTGATTTAAGTTATCGCTAAAGCTTGGCCCTAGCGCAAAAGACCCTCGCCAAGCTTGGCGATAGTTAAGCGCATCAATAAAACTATTTACAGTGTGGCGCACACCGTCAACCTTAGGGTTGTCATTTGGTAACTGCTCAGCAATATGTTCAAACAATATAAGCGCATCAGTATTTTTATTGTTATCAAACAACACCCGTGCTAACTCTAATTGACTAGGTAAAAAATCTTGTTGTTGAGCCAACACAGCCAAGTGTTGCTGCTCAGCTTCGTTTAAACGTCCAGCAGATCGAGCAATAGCACCTTGCGCATAATGAACTAGCATCACATCGTAATTTTCTAATGCCACATAACGAGATAACAAACCTTTTGCTGCCGGCCATTGCTTATGCTGAATTAAAAAATAGACTGCTTGGCCCAACTCATGAACATTGTTATTAACTTGGATTTGTTGCCCATTAATTGTAAAAGAGGAAGATTTAGCTGAATCATGCGCCGCATCGGCAACGATTGAATGTTCATTTTGTTTTATATTTTGATCTATACGTTGCTGTAAATGTAATCGCGTTTCAGTCGATGCAGATAAAAGAGGGGAGTTTAACACTAACATTACTACCCATAATTGCACTGTATTACGGTAATAATGACTTTTATTTTGGTGGCTCATAATAATACTCAAAAGCGTCAATTAAAGGGGCTAAATATTAGCCCCCAACTAAATAATTGCGATTACTTTTTAGTTCCACCAAACGCAGTATCTAATTGACGATCAGCAAAGGTAGCAATACCTGCAAGTGATGCAGCGTCAGCACCAAAGAAATGGCCTTCGCTATTACCAAATACCGTACCATTGGCAAGCGCCGTTCCTGAAAAAGCAGCAGTAGATGTCACGATATCTGCATCAATGCTCACTGAAAGCGCTGAATTAGCCAAGCTACCTGTTAACTTTTGTGCACCAAAGTTAGCCGTAAAATCCCCGGTTAACTGATTACTACCGCTAAATTTATTAACCCCTTTAATGGCATAACTAGCCGTGCCGCTTACTGGTACTGTCGTGTTGGTACTATTGCCAACATAATATACTGCGCGGTCGTTGCCATTACCGTTAAAATCTTGTGACCATTCTCCAAACCAGACATCGCTAGTACCTACTTTTGCAAAATTAAATGCACCAATACCACCATGACCCATGCTTAAAGAGTGAATACCGTTAGTTGGTTGGGCATAAGCTGCTAACGCCTGAAAATCGACTTTCTGTTGAGTAGAGCCCATTGCCGCAATGCCAATACCAGCTCGCCCTGCTACATGAGGACCACCATTAACCGTAGACTCTCCTACTTCAATGTTGGTATTGTCATTTTGAGTACCTACGTAGTTTGCTTGAGCAGCAAAGCTAAAAGTGGTTGTAAGTACGGCGAGTGTTGCGAATAACTTGTTCATTTTTCAGTTCCTTTTAAATAAAAAATCAATGAAATAAAAAAGCACGACTGAGGTACTTTCATTAACTACACCGAACGAAAAACAAAAACCCACAAAAAATAATAACTATTTAGTTTGTGGGTTTATTTTTTAAGCTAATCAACTAAGTTAATTCAATAAAATTAAAAGCTCATTTGTAGTTTTAACTTCACTGTTCTTCCTGGAGCTGGAACACTCGAACGTACCAATGGGTCAATATAATAGATATCAGTCAAATTACTGGCGACTAACTCAACGTTAAGGCGTTCACTCCAGCGATACTTTGCGTATGCGTCAAAAGTCAGCGCTTTATCTCGCTCAAGATCTTCTTCACTTTTACTTGCTGATAAATAAACACTTCGTAGCCCAGTTTCCAAAGCATTTTCGAAATAACGACCACCAAGGCTTAAATTAACAGAGTCATTAGGAATAGCTTGATCACTTAAGTAACCATCCGCAAAACCAGCATGTACACAATTTGGAATTGAGCCCTCGACAGGATCCTGAGTAATTGCAAGGCTTTCATCACAGACTTCATTTTTAGTCATGTGAGATAAACTTAAATCAGCAAAAAACGAACCATTGTCATAGCGACCTTGAAACTCAAACCCTTGCAGCGTTTGCTTATCAATATTATAAAAGCGAAGTAAATTACCTGAGCGTTCTATGACATCTTTTGTTTTATGATGAAAGTAGGTTAATTTAATGTCCCCTTGTTCAAAGTTATGTACAAACGCAGTTTCATAATTATAGGTATGCTCTGGTTTAATATCTGTATAAGGGTTGTTATTAGCCGAGAAGCCTAAAGTACTTTCGAACATACTCGGGAAGCGAATACCCTCGGTATAACGTATGTACACTCGACTATGTTCATTAAGTAAATAGGTTGCAGCAAATGCTGGAGCCCAGTGACTGCCCTTTTTTTTACCGCCATCAATTTGCTTATCGTACTCATTAACAGGCCCACCTGCTTGGCGACAACTGCCTTCTATATAATTAGCTACGTTATTCAATTCACCGTTAACACATATATTATTCGCTCTGCGGTATTTTCCCTCACCGTTATGTAGCCATGGCTCTAAGACCGCTTTGTGTTTTTTTCTACGCTCACTCTCTCTAAAATCGAGGAAATTATCTAAGCCTGCGGGGTTATCAACAAAAAAGCTTGAATCACCATACTGCTCTCTCTCTTGCTCTCTTAATTCTTGATGTTCCGCTTCTGTGTAAGCTGTTTTATATTCTAAATATACACCTTCAGCGGCAGAGTGCTCTTTCGTAAAGCGCTCATCCTCAGCCGCGATTCGGCTTGATAAAAAGTCATCAATCGCCCAGTAACTTTTATAACTAGCACCGGCAGTAAAAATTAACGAATCTGTTGGCATCCATTTAAAATTAAACTGCCCTTCAAGTTCTTCACGTCTGCCCTCTCGAGGCCAATGCTTCCAACCATCAATTGTACCGCGGTATTCGTCTTCTGAGCGAATTTTATGATATTGATAACGTGCTGACATCGTTAATTCCAGCTCATCTGACAGCATCATTTGGTTACTTACATCAAAACCAAAACGGTTCTCACGGTTATTGGCAACGGCTGTATTACGAATTATTGGACTTGCATTTGGATCCGCTAACTCCCATATTGCATTAGCGTAATTTGGGAACCCCCCAGCAGAATTAGTATTGCTAATTGTATGAGTGCTCCAGAGGTTTGAAGTGACATTAATAAGCTTACTTTTCGGGTTCCACTGATATTTTATGTTATAGGCTTGTGCTTCAACTTTACTAAGAGGCCACTGTGCCATCTCACCATTTTCACCTATGTCACCTGCTCGACTTGCCATAATTTCACCGTATTGCGCATTTGTTACACGTGCACCTAGGTTTAATTGCTGGTTTTCACTAATATTAAATTCACCTTTGAGTAAAAAAGACTCCAACTCGCTGGATGTATTTGGCACTTCATAACCTGGTCGTTGACGGTGCGCTAGAGAACGCGGATTCATTTTAGTAATATTGAACTCTTGGTCATTAGGCTGATTATAAAACTCTGATTTTTTTGTTCCACTAAAGTAGTTACCCTTATTGCGATATGCATAGGCGGCGAGTAATTCATAGTTATCTTGACGCGTAGCTAGCGCCAAACGATAGGCGTAGTCTTCACCTGACAAAGGATTTTTTTCCTTATCACTACTCATTTCCTGCCATAATGACGGATCTCCATAAGCAAAATTTGGCGTCATTTGCGGGAAACCTTCTACTTCTTTGTAATCTTGCCCGGTGAATAAAGTTGGCAACTTAGGATCAACGGCGTTATTACTACTCTCAACAACAATGCCACCGCCAAAAGACTCGCCTTCAAGTAGCACATCGGTTGCCGCAATTGTACTGATCAACACCCCACCACCAACAGAAGTATGCGCATTTGGAGTAAGTGAAGGGCCTTTTATTGCTTTAATGCTGCCAATTAAATTTGGATCAACATAATTACGGTTTGAAACGCCTCGATAACCTCGCCATACTGTTATTGCCTGCTCTGTCCCATCGATTGATAATGGCACTCGCCCTGGACCTTGTACGCCACGAATACTTGGGTCAACACCACCACCATTTCGTGCATCGCCGCTGTATATATTGAGCATACCTTTGAATAAATCAGCAGCATCCTTCCCTTTGTATCTTTCGATTTCATCTATTGACGTATATACCGTTGATATATCATCATCATATACAGCATGCTTACCTGCTTCGTCTCTCGTAATACCATGCTCACTGTGCCCCGCTACATTAATTGTATTTAATGTCATACCGTTGGCACTTGTTAAAATACGATAAGAACCATCAGCTTGAATAACACTATAAAGCCCGCTATTCGCGAGTAACATATTTAATGCTTGTGCTGAATTGTAGCTACCTTGGAGTAAAGGGCTTTGACGGTTTTGAGATAAACTCGCGTCTAAATGCAGCTCTATACCAGCAATAGTTGCAAGCTTATTTAAGCTATCATCTAATTTTCCTGCTGGGATATTAAAAGAAAATACATCCGTTGTGGCTGCGTATGAGATTATAGGTGCTGCTAAAGTAGCTACTCCTAGATGAGCGCTGAGTAATAGCGTGAGTAATTTAGGCTTTGATAAAAACTGCATGTCGGCTTCCTTTCGTTTTAATTGTGTATCAACTAAGCGATACACCGAATGAAAGTGACAAATCCTCAATATAGTTCTATTTATTTTTGCATTGTTTATATTTTAGAAAACAGGTCACAAGCAACATTATTAACTGCGTGTAACCTATTCAACTACTTAACGTACGACCATAGGCACCTTTGCACAGCTAACTTCAACTGTTTTAGGATACCAAATAGGGCCTACTTCATTTACAACCAGCTCGGCTAAGCCATTAGTAAACGATTTGTATGTGTGGACACTTTGCCACTGCGTATCTGGGCAAATAGCTGATAAATCAACTGCGTCGGAGCCCTCATAAAGAGCGGCGGCAAAGTTGTGATGCCACTGCTCACTTTTATGATTATTAGCTAAATCATCATATTCACCATTATCAAAGTGAATATTTGTGCAACCCGTTAAAATCATCATGAATATACACATTATTAAAAAGCTTAAGCTCTTCATATTTCAGCTCCTTTAACTTGTTGTTCATTACACCACACGCTAATGGTATGGGGAGCATAAATGCCTAATGTTACTAATCCTAACGCGCCGTCGGTAAATGTTTGCTGAGACTGCATTTGCACTACAGCTTGCTCGCCACAGACTTTTTTCACATCAACACGTTGCTCACCAACCAGTCCCCACATAAAAAATGGCCGACTATCTTGATAAGTCGGTTTTGAGTTTAGTTTAGCTATTTTTTGTGGTTGAATTGTTACGGCCGAACAACCTGCAAGCACTAAAAATAACAAACCAGCTATAAATATTCGCATTACTTCATCCTAATTAATTTATTGATACGAAGTGTAAAATAAATGCGTACTAAAAAAAGTAAGAAACTGTATTGAAAATGTAGACAGCAAGCAGTATTCACTAGCTTGGCAAGCTCTTATAGGAACTTTATCGTATTTATGGTGCCTAATATGTAGATAACACTCTTTTTAGCCACATTGCTTTAAGGTAATTGATGCAGATAAAATCACTTTTTCTTGTTACTTGTGTTACTTCTGTAATTGTTTTGCTAAGCATCACAGCTTTGGCCAGCACACCACAATCAGATGAAGACAAGGGCTTTACTGAAACAGCACATACACCCACGCAATGCGCCCAACAGCTTCATGCCAGCAGGCAACAAACATATAGTAAAAAATACATTATCCCTGAACAGCTTAACCTGCTGAGTTGGAATATTTATAAAGCGCAAAATAAAGGGCTTTATCAAGATCTGGCACAGTTAAATGAGCAGGCCGATATGGTGTTGCTGCAAGAGGCGATTGCAGATTCACAACTAAGTACACTCAAACCATACTGGCGCTTTTCACCCGGTTACAAAAGTGGCGTTCAACAATCAGGCGTGATGACATTAAGCCGCTGGCCTGCAACCGTGCATTGTACATTTACTCATACTGAGCCTTGGTTACGCAGCCCTAAAGCAACCAATATCGTTGAATATGCAATGGCAGGTCAACAACGCTTATTAAGTGTAAATTTGCATGGCATAAATTTCACGCTAGGTACTGAGAACTACCAACAACAAATCGAGGCTGCCGTACAAGTGATGCAGCAACACCAAGGGCCGATTATTTTTGCAGGTGATCTCAATGCATGGAGCGATGCGAGACAAGCTGTGGTGGTAAATGCTTTAAGCAAACTCGGGTTATCTGAAACGCTCTACCTAGACGATAAACGCACTAAAGCGTTTGGCTTAGCCCTTGATCAAGTGTGGACTCGTGGTGTAACCATCAGCACAACTCGCGTACCGCAATATCAAAGTTCGGACCACAACCCAATACAGGTAACACTTCACCTAGACGAGGCTGAAAATGAAACATCTATCCCGTAATATACACATTCTTATCGGCTGTCTTTTACTCTGTATTAGTCAGCTAAGTATTGCCGCAAGCGCAGAACAAGAAGTGAATCACTTAATTAGTTTTATTGAGCAAAGTCAGGCCACCTTTATTCGTAATGGCGATGAACATACCAGCACAGAAGCCGCTGAACACTTAGCCATGAAATACCGCAGAGCCGGGCGCTATGCAAAAACAGCTGATGATTTTATTGACAACCTTGCCAGTAAAAGCTCATGGAGTGGTAAGCCTTACACTGTGATCCTAGCTAATGGCACTACAGTTACCGCCAATAAGTGGTTAACCGATGAATTAACACGTTTTAGAAATACAACAAAGCCGCAATAAGTGCGGCCTTGTTGTTTTTAAAAACCAGTCAACTAACCTAAAACTTAGCTAGGTTATCAACACTGTCTTTATCAATTAACTTAACAAAGGGATCAACCCCCGCGAATAGCGGCTTTTCTTTCACCTTTAATTCAATTGTATTGGTGCCTGTTACAAGCCGATGCTTTTGTGAATAAATCACAAAGTCTTCTGCTAGTAGGTTTTCAGGATCATCGTTGAATAATGCAATATCAATCATTTCATCAAGTGGCTGGTCTGTTTCTTCCCCTTGACCATCAGCACGCTTTTTAGCAGCTTCAACAGTGAGTGTTACCGTATATAAACCGTCACTATCAACCTCATCAGATACTTTCGCTTCTTTCATGGTGAGCTCATATAAAGTGATATACATAAACTGATCATCAATAAACGCTTGCTCTGCGGGAGTCGCATCACGCTTTAAATAGCTAAGTAAATCAAGCGTAGTAGGATAAGGATTATTTTGATACTTAAAGTCACTAACAAACTCTTTTAAGATACGATTCAAACGTTCCTCACCAAACAGATCATGCATGGCCATCATCACCACTGAACCTTTTTGGTAATAAATATGCGCTTGAGTTTCTACTTTATACAACGGCATTTCTTGATACGCTTCAACCGAGCGACCTTGTAAATACTTATCAAGCTCATACTTTAAGAATTTACGTAGCTTTTGCTCCCCGTATTTTTTCTTAAGCACCATAATTGCGCTGTATTGCGATAGGCTTTCTGACAATACCGCTGCACCTTGTACATTAGCGCCGGTAACCTGATGCCCCCACCACTGGTGCGCCACTTCATGCGCTGTAACATAATACGGCACATCAATCTTACTGCTATCTCGGTTATCAGTAATAAAACCAATTTGCTCAGAATAAGGTACGGTATTTGCAAAACTTTGTGCAAATGACTGATAGCCAGGGAACTCAATAATACGCATTTGCTTATGTTGATAAGGACCAAATTCAGCAGAAAAATAATCAATTGAATCAGTAACCGACTCAATCATACGATCTACGTTCCACGGATGGTCTTGATGGTAATAAACTTCAACATTGACTCCGTTATGCGTTATTTTTTTAGACTCTAAACGAGCAGATAAAATGGCATAAAAGTTTATTATTGGTGAATCCATTTCATAACGGAACGTACGTCGCCCATCAGTCACGGTTTCACTTTTTAAATAACCAGGGGCAATTGCAAATTGCGACTCATCGGTAGTAATGGTTGCAGCAAAGTTGATAAAACCGCCATTCGCGCCAAACATGCTTTGCTTATAATACTGAGTGTCTTCAAGTTTATTAGCGCGCTGTAACTCAGGTAAGCCTCGTTTACGGCGCTCATGTTTATCCGTTAATTGATAACTGTCGTTATAACCAAAGCGTGGGAATAAGCGCCAATTATCAATAAAGGTACCATTAGCAACAAGCTTAGTATCTGTAATGTTATCCGCAAAACCTTGGTGGCTGCGCTCAACTGAAATCTCACCTTTGCGCACTTCACCAGGCATTAACGGCTGGGTAAATTCAAACCACGCTGAATTATAGTCAGGTAATTGTTCAACAATTTCGCCACCGGCAATTTTAACGCCCCACTGTGGGCTGCTATCCGGTTTACTTACCAAAAAGCGCTTAATCGCTTGGTCACTGGTATTGGTAATAAGTACATTGGCTGTGGCGAGCATTTTACGTTGCTGCGGATATATCTCCACATTAAGTTCAACATCAGTGATTATCGGCAGTGGATCATTTTCATACTGTACAAACTTCTGCTCATATTCAACTTGCAAGTTTTCTAACTGATCTTCTGTGTAAAAATCATTCAGCACTCGTGTGTTGTAATAAATTTGTGCACCTGCAGCGACAAATACCACTAAGCCAAGCACGGTTATAGCCTGCCCTTTGCGACCTAAATTATACTGTAACTGCGCCAAACGATTGCGTAAGCTTTGCGACGGACCACGGTGCCACAATGCAAGCCCAATAACGGCTAGCACCACACTCAAACCACCCCAATAAAGTGTGTACCATGCCACCCCAGTTAAGTAATGACCATAGCCATTAATATCAGAATAAGGAGCTGGACTTGACTGAGCGAAATGAAACATATTATGACTAAAACCATAATTACTCAGTACAATTGAAACTAAATAATACAGTGCAAATAATCCCATCCCGATATATTTATTGGCACTCACTATTTGCAAAAAGAACGCCATAATAGCGAGCATCACAAAAGGTAAGAAAGAAAAATAACCCAACCTAAACAGATATTGCCCAAGCTCTAAATTAAACTGCCCTTTAACTAACTGCACAACAATGGTCAGTATCATGCTAAAAACATAAAGCAAGCCAATAACACTTACTAAAGCCAATAATTTAGAAACCCAAAACACGCTATTGTGTACAGGGAAGCTATCGACAATATCGCCCATCCCGCTGTTACGTTCACGCCAGACTAATTCAGCACTGTAGTACACTATAACAATGGTGATTAATAATCCGATTGCGTTTTGAATGATCCCTACCATATTTTGGGTAACAGGCCAGTTAACTGTGCCATACCAACCAATCGGTGCGAATAAAGGCACAATTAATACGGCTAAAGTAATAAGGCCTAAAATTAAAAATGGCGCACTGATCACGACATGCTTAAATTCAAAGACGCAGCGTAATAATAGTTGCTGTTTGAACGAGCTTGCGCTTGCTTTGTGATTCACCGAAGAGGCAATCAATGCAGCCTCTTTTTGTTTAGTAAAATTAGACGCTGCGAGTTTTTTCTTCTCACGTTTAATAACAATACGTGACGACAGTTTTCCAGACGCAAAAAATATAATAATAGCAAGGGCAATCCATAACACCCGGTTAAAAAGTAAAACACCCGTCAGTTCTAACGTTTGGCTATTTTTATCACTTGCAGTCCAATAACGAGTCACATCAAGTAATGAGCCACTAGCAAAAGGATCGGCATAGCCTACAATCCAACGAAACGCTAAATCATCGAAGTAAACAGATATCGTTGAATAGGCAATTAAAAAAGCCACAGCGGTAAGATATACCGCCATCATTGAACGAAAATATGTGGCCACACCATTAAAAATAGCCGCTAAAACAAACAGACTAGGCACTGCGATATAGAAATAAGCAGTTAAATAATAATGTAGCTTATTAGCCCCGACGAGCTCAGGATCTAGCCAGCCAACCAGTAAACCAAAGCCTGAGCCCAAATATATTCCCAGCGGTACAAACGCAAAAATAAGCGCAACAACACAGTACGCACCTAAAAAGCGCCCTAATTGATACATTAATGGCTTGAAGGGCTTGCTAAAAACAAGCTCTGACATATTAGTTTCATCATTACGAATCGCAGAACCAGCAACAAAGTTTACCACCAGAAAAATAGCAAACTGCAGTAAGCCACTCATTAGCATCAAAATACTAAATGGTGAGTTTACATTGACATTACTGCCACCTAGCAAGAAGTTATCACTGCTACTTGCAAAGAAAGCCGCTAAAAAGAAAATTAGCGTGGTCACATAAAATGAAGGCTGACGTATAAAATAACGCAGCTCAAAGGTAAGCATATTCAAAAACATGATATTCCCCTACGCTGCACTGGTATTACGATGCTGATGCAAAGTAGAAAAATACACATCTTCTAAGTTGGCTTGGCTTGCAGAAAACCCTTCTGGGGCTTGCTCACTATATACATTTAAAATTGTTTGCCCTGCAAACAAACGCTTAGAAATAACAGGTAGATGCTGCTCTAGCTCTTGCGCTTCAGTTTGGCTCATTGTTTTGTGCCAAATTTTACCTTGCAGCTTATCGGTCAGCGCAATAGGATTGCCTTCAAGTAAGATTTTACCGCTAGCGAGGACCGCCATGTTAGGGCAAAGCTCTGCCACATCTTCAACGATATGAGTTGATAATATAACTACTTTCTTCTCGCCCAAGCTTACTAGCAAGTTATGAAAGCGATTACGTTCTTCAGGATCAAGACCTGCTGTAGGCTCATCAACAATTAATAAATCAGGATCGCCAAGTAATGCTTGCGCAATACCAAAACGTTGGCGCATACCACCAGAAAAACCACTTACCGCTTTATTACGGTGTTGATATAAATTAGTGTGAGCCAACAAACCTTCCACTGACTCCTTGCGCTGCGCTTTGTTGTCTAGTCCTTTTAAAACCGCCATGTGATCCAATAAATCATAGGCAGAAACACGAGGATAAACACCAAAGTCTTGTGGTAAGTAGCCTAGTCGCTCCCGTAGTTTCTGTGGCTCTTTGAAAACATCAATACTATTAAAAGTAATGCTGCCCGAATCAGCCGATTGTAAAGTGGCAATACTACGCATTAACGATGATTTACCCGCGCCATTTGGCCCGAGCAATCCAAACATACCTTTTTCAATATTTAAATCAACACCTTGCAAGGCATGCACGCCATTGTCATAGGTTTTCGAGAGCCCTTTAATAGATAGCATTATTACTTCCTAGTATTTAATTATAGTAATTATTTAAGTTCATTAACTTACATTACCAGTAGGTTAGTAACAATAGCGCCAAGTTATAATTTTGTAACAGAATGAAAACAGAAAAGCCGCATAAATGCGGCTTGGTTTCACTCTTTAGGAGAGGTGACTTAATTCTGATATATCACTTAACTAAAATTAATGATTAATATTGTAGTAAATTATTTTCATCTTGCTCATCATCTTGATCGATAGAATCAATCATGATGTCAGCAATTTCATTGGTTTGTTCAATATTATCTTTAGCTAAATACGCATTACGTACGGTATCGTTGTTTTTTGCTAAATACGCTTCACCGATCGAAAAATTATCATCAGTAAAGTTATCAACGGCATCAGCTTTGGCTAATGATTTTTGAATATCTAAATATTGCTGAACCTTGTTGTTAATCGGCTGCTCTATTTGACCAATTGCAGGTACTTCTGGTGTGATAGGCTGAGCATTCAAAGCCCGTGCTTGTGCTGATATTTGAATCACATCAGTCTTAGCGGTTTTCTCTACAGGCGTAGTTTGCGCTGTTGCAACCTGTTTATTTGCATCACTTAAACGCGTGTTAAGTTGATATTGATTAACTTGATTAGCGGCTTGAATGTTCATGATCTCTCTCCATCTAGATCGACACTATATGCAAAGATAGCTGAATATTTTGTGAACACAACGTTCAATAAACAAACAACCCAATCTAAAAAAGCAAAAGTGTAAAGTAGATAGTACTTGCACCTGTTCTCGCCACTAGGTATAAAAATAGCACACACACTTTATAAGAAGCGAAAAGCCATGCAGCAACATGATAATCAGCCACTTAATGATTTTACCGAATACCCTGAAGATGTAATGCTCGAACGGGCAACGGAATTTTTAACCACCAGCCAGCGCCGTCATAGCATTCGTAGTTTTAGCGATCGCCCTGTGCCAAAAGCCATCATAGAAACCTGCATTAAAGCCGCAGGCACAGCACCAAGTGGGGCGAACCACCAGCCGTGGCATTTTGTGGCGATTCATTCTAGTGACGTTAAAAAACAAATTCGTGAAGCAGCTGAAAAACTAGAACGCTCTTTTTATGAAGGCCGCGCAGGCGAAGAGTGGCTTGATGCGTTAAAACCCCTTGGCACAGATGCTAACAAGCCCTATTTAGAACATGCACCGTGGTTAATTGCCGTATTTAGTCAAAAGAAAGGTGGGTTAAATGCTGATGATAAAAACACTAACTATTACGTGCATGAATCGGTCGGCCTTGCAACAGGCTTTTTAATTCAGGCACTGCATAGAGCTGGCCTTGCAACACTCACGCATACACCAAAGCCAATGAGTTTTTTAACCGATATATGCGGTCGTGATAAAGACAACGAGCGCCCTTATATGCTTTTGGTAGCAGGTTACCCCAGTGATGAGGCAACCGTACCTAATCATGCCTTAGTGAAAAAATCGCTGGATGAAATTGCTACGTTTATTTAGCGCCTTCCTCTTTGCAAAACCACTGATACAGCATTGCAATGATCGACTCAACTTTTGGGTCGGTCAAATAGTAATAAATTGTTTGTCCATCACGGCGTGTAGCCACCATCTCGGCTTTACGTAAGCTCGCCAAATGTTGCGACAGCGCAGATTGCGCTAACGGCACACGCTCATTTAACTGCCCTACACTTAACTCATTGTTTAATAGGCTACATAAAATCATTAACCGATTTTTATTCGCCATCAGTTTTAAAAACTGTTCAGCCTGCTGTGCATTATTCGCTAATTGCTCAATATTCATAACGATCCCACTAAAACGTTCTAAGCAAAGTATAGATTTTTACATTAGTAAAATCTAATATAAATAATATTAGGAAAAACTAATATAAGGTATAAATATGAAAGTTAGTGACGGTATTCTTTTACTTGCAGGTAGTATGGTGACAATTTCAGTCATATTAAGCTACTTTGTAGATAGCCGTTTTATGTGGTTAACATTATTTATAGGAGTAAACCTGATCCAAACAGCGTTTACTAAATGGTGCCCACTTATAAATTTTTTGCGCAAACGAGGGTTTACAGACTAATGCTTACTTCAATCCCAGATCTAATGAAAATAATTACCCCCAACCAGCGCCGTATTGATGCTGAGCAAGCAAAGCAAGAGCTTGAGCAAAATCACGGCCTACTAATTGACGTCAGAGAGCCCGCAGAGCATGCAACTAAAGCAGCCACTGGCGCTATTAATATTCCTCGCGGCTTGCTGGAAATGAAGTTAATGGAAATTGAAAAAGACCCTACACGACCGATTTACCTTCATTGTGCCAGTGGCGCGCGGGCAACTTTAAGTGCGGAAGCATTAACCCGTGTAGGGTATGAAAACGTCACTGTGATTACTTGTAACGCAGATACTATTTGCCAAGTATTTTAAAATAACTGGCATCACATCTTCACATAAAAGTCATACTGGTCGGATAAGCTCGTTGTTTTATTTTTAACGGTATAGAGCAATGACGTTTACACGGAGAAGTTTTTTAAAAGCATCGGCAGCGGGTTTTGGCGCTGCCGTTTTATCATTAGGCATCACAGGGTGTACATTTGATAACGATGATGATGAAATCATTGAGGTTAGCTTTGAACACGGTGTAGCCAGTGGCGATCCGCTTAGTGACAGCCTAATTTTATGGACTCGTGTAACGCCTCTTGACTCTGCAACCACCAGCATCAAAGTACAATGGCAAGCAGCAACCGACAGTAACTTTAACAATATAGTTCATGACGGTGAAACCGAAGTAACGACTGCCAGCGACTTTACTCTAAAAGTCGACTTACAAGGCCTAGACGCCAACACCACATACTATTACCGCTTTATTTCAAACGGTAAAACATCACCTACGGGTGCAGGTAAAACATTACCTACAGGCAGTATTGATAAAGTGAAATTTGCTGTTGTGTCGTGCGCTAACTACCCTGCTGGCTTTTTTCATGTGTACGGCGAAATAGCTAAGCAAACAGATTTAGACGCCGTTTTACATTTGGGTGACTATATTTATGAATACGGTAATGGTGGTTATGCTTCACAAGACGCCGCTCTGCTAGGGCGCTTACTACCTGAAGATAATAGCGAAGAAATCATCAGCCTAACTGATTACCGTAAACGTTACGCCCACTATCGTAAAGATAGCAACTTACAAGCCGCTCACGGTAATTGCGCCTTTATAACAGTATGGGATGACCATGAGGTTACAAATGATACCTGGCGTGAAGGGGCAGAAAACCATAATGACGGTGAAGGTGAATTTAACGCGCGTAAAATGCACGCTTTGCAAGCCTACTTTGAGTGGATGCCGATACGTAATGTAGCTGATAAAGAACGTATTTACCGTCGTTTTGAATTTGGTGATTTAGTCTCGCTGTATATGCTTGATACTCGAGTACTCGCTCGCGATGAACAACTAAGCTATGGTGATTTTGATTTAACCAGCGCACAAGGACAAAGCGATTTTGTTAGTGCTGTTAGCTCGCCAACACGCGCATTACTGGGTAGTGAACAACTAACCTGGCTCACCGATAGTATGGCCACCTCAAGTTCAAAATGGCAAGTACTTGGCCAACAAGTGTTAATGACCAAGATGCACCTGCCGTTTGAAGTGCTACAGCTTTTAGTAAGCCTACAAGTAAGCCAAGCTAACGGCGCGGATACAAATGCCTTATTAGCCCAAGCATCAGGGTTATTTGCTGAGCTGGCACAAATTAAAGGCCGTATTCTAGCCGGTGATCCAACGGTAACTGATGCTGAGCGCGCCCGTGTTGATACCACTGCACCTTACAATCTAGATGCGTGGGACGGCTACGCCTACGAACGCGAAGTACTGCTAGGTACGGCAATTGCCACACAAAAGAATTTAGTCGTTCTAGCCGGTGATACCCATAATGCATGGGCTGGGCAATTGACTACTGATGCCAGTAACCCAATTGCCGCCTCACAAAATGCAGGAGTGGAATTTGCCACTTCATCGGTGTCTTCGCCAGGTCTGGAAGAATACTTAGCATTGAACACCCAAGGACCAGAAGCCACAGCGCAAATGGAACAAGTGATCCCATTACTAGTCAATGATTTAGTTTATAACAACCTCGTAGATCGTGGTTATTTAACCGTTACTTTTACCCCAGAGCAAGCCGCTGCCAAGTGGAACTACGTAAGCAGTATTAAAACCGCGTCTTACGCCATGCAAACTGAGCGCAGCAAAGAACTACGTATGCTAGCAGGTCAGCCAGTAATTCAAGGGTAAAGATTTTAGGTGCTAGGGAAAAGGTTCTAGGTGAAAGATTAAAGCAGCCCGGCGATCAGCTGATCGCCGGAGTTATTTGAGTGCAACGAAGCTCCGCGAAAGAGCCCTTTGCGGTAACGAACTCCAGATGCTGGGATCTTCGTAGGACGTGCTTTAGCGCGTTAATTACACTACTGTCGCCATAAATGACGACCTACATGCTCAGTTGATCTGGTCAATTGATTTAATTTTCGACCCTCATTCACTTCTCATTTTCTTCTCTTTGTGCAAAACGTAGTACAATAATAAGTTAACTTTACTTTCTCTCGTCCAGTAGCGAGACCATCATTTGCTCGATGTTTTTCACACTGTAGGTGAGTGCGCGGAGTAATTCGACTTGGCTTTGTGGCTCATCAACTTTAACCTTGCTTGGTTTTGTTTCGGCTAGGTTATCTTTTTGCGTTAAGATTGCCTCGCGAAACTCGCTGGCATCGACTACGCCAAGCAGTGACACGAGAGCGCCATGGCCAGATTGCCCTGCGGTTTCAAAACTCAAGCGATACAAACCAAATAAGCGCATCAGTGGCCCTTGGCTTAATCCAACGTCGGTGATTTTTTCAAGCGGGATGGACTTTTCTTCTTTAAAAAATACACCACGTTTAACCACCAGCTTACGCTCGAGTAATTGAGCCGACATAGCAGCCAAGATTCTGCCACTGACAATCCAAACAAGCAGCAAAATCACGGGAATTAAAGGAATAGTCACAATCCCTAATGTACTGACACACACAGCAAAGACTAGCCAATACGACTTAATTTTAGGATCAAAGGAGGCACTTTTTAAAATAACTTCTGACATCTTAGCTACTCATAGTTGGATTATGATTATAAAATACGCGAACTTTGTTTTAGCTGCAATTTGATCATAAAAAACCGAGCATCTAGGATGCTCGGTTCTATTTGCTTATAAGGTGTATCAATGCTTAGTTCTTATTGATCAGTACCTGCATATTGTCACGATTAGGGCCAATCACCGTAAAGGTATAATTACCTGCATCTGTAATGGCTACATTAATATTTGCCCCCACAGCTTCAAGTAAACTTTGTTCGCCAACCATAACAATTGGCGATTCACCAACTCCACCATAATCAACAGTACTCCAATCTTCAGACGCAATTTTGAACTCATAGTCTCCAGGCTCTAAATCAAGTGATGTACTATAAATAGCATTAGCTTGATAGATTAATGGGTTATCTGTGCCCCAACCATTTAAGCTGCCGCGTAAATAAACTTGCGTGTCTGCAAACATTTGCGCATTAAATACATTCAGCGTGGGTGCATTCAAATCACTGGCATCAAAAATAAACTGATATTCGCCCTCGGTTGCAATATCCATCGTCATATTAGCGCCTTTAACAGCTAATAACTTATCTTCGGCAACGGTTACGGTTGCATCCGCTTCACCAGAACCATAATCAATGGTATCCCAATCTTCAGAAGCTATTTTAAATTCATAGCTACCGGCATTAAGAAAAGTCGAAAAGCTATATATTCCTTTGCCTTGATAGATTAACTCATCACTGGTGCCCCATTCATTCAAGCTGCCACGAACAAATACAGGCGTACCTACAAATGGTTCTTCGTTATAAATTTCCAGCTGTGGACTTTCTTTATCACTAGCATCAAACGAGAATACATAAGTTGCATCAATTGCAGCATTAAAGGTCATATTAGCGCCACTGCGTGTGAGTGCTTCGGCTTGATTTTCCAACACCTCTTTATCAGCGTCTGATAGCGCACCAAAATCCACACTCGACCAATCTTCAGAGGCAATTTTAAATTCATAGTCTCCCGCAGCTAAAGTAATAGCGACACGGTATTCACCATTGCCTACATATTCAAAGCTGTCAGCTGTGCCCCAATCATTTAAACTGCCACGCACATACACTGTTGTGCTACCAAAAGGCACCACATCTGGCGCGCCCACTGTTGCATTAGCACTCAAACCAATGCCTTGCGCTTCGCCTTGTGGTTTAATAAACACAGCTATGCTGTAAGCAGGAACATTGAACGTGCCTTCGGTTTCATTAGCACTAAAACTTACTCCAGACATACTGCTATCGGTGCTGTTTTTAAGTATTGGATGTAATTCAAACCCAGCAGCGGTTGGTACTGTATGTGAAAGCGCATGCTCAGTTGCATTAATTACTACTACGAGCGCATCTACTTGGTTATCTAAATCAGCAAGACCTTGACCATCATCAATGCTCATTACAATCAAACCATGTTGCTGGTTTTTACCGACATTGTGAAAACCTACACGGTCAATAACATCTTGCTCTGTGGTTAATCTAAATAAAGGGCTGCTACTACGAATAGCTAAAAACTCTTGGAACACATCCCCTGCGTACGCTATATCTTGCGGCTGTGCAGCAGCTTGTGGATTACCTGAGACCTTAATGATCTCAGGCCATTTCTCTTGGTTTTTCTCCGCATTAGGTAAACCAATATTCCAATTATTATTTTCTTTCGTTAAATCTACCGCATTAAACCAATCCCCTGCATTATAGCTGTCACGATCCATTGATTTTGAGCGTAGTAAATCAGCCCCAAGTTGCATAAACGGGATACCTTGGCTTACCAATGGAATTGCTAATGCCATATTATGGGCACGCACGCGCTGCTCAATACTCATACTTGTTGCATGCTTATATTGCAGTTGATCCCATAAGGTTTCGTTATCGTGCTTTGATACGTAGTTAATGCTGTCAGCAGGGTCTAAAGCATAAGCCGTCGGCTGAGTATTCCAGCTAAAGCTATTACCTTTTGCCGAATTACCTTTAAAGTCCTTAAGAATATAGTTTTGTAAATTACCCGCCAGCGATAAACGTAAGGTATCTTGGTCTGCTAAATTACCATCGGTCGGGTTATTACTAAACATAGCCCCACCGCGAACAGCCTCACGGATGCGGTCATTGAATGTGCCCACTTCGGAGCCTGCCATATCAGCTTGCTTAGCTTGAGTGAACAAGCGGTTATTAGCGACTTCACCAAAATCCCAGCCTTCGCCATAAAAGTAGTTGTCAGGGTCAACAGCTTGCACTGCTTCACGCGCTGCTAAAATTGATGATTTAGGCATGTGCCCCATAACATCAAAGCGGAAGCTGTCGTAACCAAAGTCGCGAGCAAGAATAACCAGTGAATCGCTAACAAACTTGTCCATCATCACATGTTCAGTCGCGGTGTTTTCACAACAGGTTGAACGCTCAATCTCACCGGTTATTTCACTGTATCTGTGGTAATAACCCGGCACGAGTTTATCAAATACTGATTTTTCCCAAATGCCTGATGACGTTGTATGGTTGTATACCACATCAAGAACCACACGAAGGCCGACCTCTTGTAGTGACTGTACCATGGCGCGTGTCTCTTTAACCCGAGCAATGCCCTCGCTACTTGAAGCATACGAACCTTCTGGGGCAATAAAATGATGCGGATCATAACCCCAGTTAAAACCGTCTAAATCACGCATGGCGCTGGCAAGTGCTTGAGCGTCATCAGAGCCAGGCAAGTAGCTTTGCATTAAATCAGCAATGATGCTGTTTTTATCTTCGATTTTACAGGCATCTGCTTCTTCGTTAATACGCTCACATAATTTACCTAAGGTATCGGTGATTTCAACACGTTGCTCTGTATCTTCTTCAATGGTGCCAATGTCTGTTACAGGGAGTAAATGAAAATGCGTTAAGCCTTTATCTGCCAGTTGTTTAAGGTGCTGCATTGGCACGCTTTCAAGTTCCGTAAACGCGAGGTACTTACCACGATTTACTTCACTTACTGACGTATCACGAACACTAAAATCACGTACATGACCTTCATAGATAATAGCATCTTCAGGGTTAGTGATTGTTGGCACAATGCGCTCATCCCAGCCCTCTGGTTTGGTATCGTCATCATTTAAGTTGATCAACTGCGAATACAGGCCATTGCTTGATACATTGAGTGAGTAAGGGTCTGTACTCCATAAACTTTCAATCGCTTGAGTAGTGGGATGGTAAACATCAAACGCAAAGCGGTAATAATGACGGTCGTATTGGCTGTCTAAGCTGGCTGACCAAATACCGGTATTGTTGTCTAACGTCATGGCTGTGCTATGCACTTGCGCTTTTTCGGCATCAAACACGTTGATCATCATATTGCTAGCAGTTGGTGCCCACACTGATACATCTATTGCATTGTTATTATATTGCACACCCAGCATGGCTTCGTTCGCGTCGTTTTCACCTTGGGTGTATAGAGCATCGAGGGCTTTTGCTGTTTGTACAAAGCTTGCTTCAAGTAGCTTGCCGTCGGCGTCGTAGCCCGCCACAACCAGCTGTTGTTTTATAAGTTGTTTTGCAGTAGCGGCATCCCAATTGCCTTGATAAGCAGTCCAATCTGCGAGGTGCGGCACTTTGGCTGCTTGTTCATCGGTTAAATTTGTGGCGATGAGTTCAACTGTTTCACCATTTAAGCCCGCATCTAAATCAACAGCCAAATCGGCGGCAGCTGATGAATGCAGCTTAATAATCTGCGTAAGCTCATTGCCGGGCTTATACAAAACCGTATTTAAATCTATCCAATGCGCTGATGCACCATCAATTGCAACTGGGCGTTCACCAAGGCTCGCAACTGGGTATTCAAATACTGTTGGCTCTCCATCAAAGGTAAAGTTCATACGCACAAAACGTTCATCGTCTTGCATCAGTGGCATGGTTAAATCCACATCACCATGGGCCTTACCGGTGCCCTCGGTGCCTATGTGAATAATAAAATTAGCGCACTCGGTATAACCGTCTTTTAGCGCAACTATCCAATAAGCCCCATAGTTTGGATCCACACCATCATACTCATGGCCATTAGGCCAATCGGTAGCATCAAATGGCGGCGCGTAAGCGTCACAACCGTCGGTATTCCAAGAGTGTAAACGGTAGCCTTCGTATCCTTCATTTTTATTGCGTTTATAAAATAATACGGCTTCATTTTCCCCTGCAAATACCACAGGATCTGGTAAGTCAGGGTTATAGCCATTAATACAGCTCTCATTATTTGCATCTGGAAACAACGGTGCATCGCAAGAAATAGGCTCAGGATCAACACACTGAGTCCCTTCACTGTTAGGCACTTGCGGTACATCACAAGCCAATAAGGCTTGGCCTGCTTTTACGTCACTACTGCCTGAACCACCACAGCCAAACAGTAGTGTTAAGCTCACTGCAAATAGCAAATGAGTCAATTTAGTTATTTTATTCATTATTTATGCTCCAATTTGCTATTAGTGACTATAGGTAAAACCTAAATAAACCTGACGACCAAAGTACTGGGTCGTACCGGTGATATTTTCATTGCCAAAGTAACTTTGGGTTGGTTCATCGGTAAGGTTATTAACCTGTAGCAACATGCCAAATGAGTCAGTAAATTGATAAGAGGTTTGAAAGTCGACCACTGTCTCAGCATCAAAGTTAACTATCTGTTCATTGATAGCTACTTGCTCTGAAACAAAGTCTGAGCGATAACGCACATTAAGGCGGGTTTCAAAATTATCTAGGCTGTAAAACAAGGTGCCATTTAATACATTTTTAGACAAACCAGGCAAACCTTGCGTTACCGTTTCACCGCCTAAGCTGGTGATAGATTCAACTTCGCTCTCGGTGTATGAATAGCTACCGTTAAACCCAAGACCATCAAACGGCGCGGGTAGAAAAGAAAATACTTGCGTGTAGGCAAGTTCAATACCGCGAATATAACCACCATTAGCGTTATTAACTGCAGTGGTATAAGTACCGTTAGTCGTTGCTACCTGCTCGCCACTGACTGGGTTTTCAATATAGTCAGGAACGTTAAAGCCATTACCTTTAAAATCAAATCCTTCTATGGCGATGGTATCGATAAACGAATCGATGTTTTTATAAAAACCAGCGATCACAAGCGCACCATCTGATTCATCAAAATAATGCTCGTAAGAGATATCGTATTGGTCGGCATAAAATGGTTTTAAGAATGGATTATTGGTACTTGAGCCGTTAATTTTACCGGTGGTTTTATCGGCCTGCGCACTGGCGTCCCCTGCCAGTCGGTTGATTGGTGGACGCGACATCACTTTAGCCGCCGCAAAACGTAATTGCGTGTTATCCGTTAGCTGAAAGTTTAAATTAAGGGATGGCAGATAATCAGTATAAGTTGTGCCAAGTACATTAGGTAAATAGTTTTTATTTACGATACCAATACTGTCGGTAATGTTTTGGGCACCCAGTGCCAAATCACCATTAACGTTTTCTAAAATAGTGGCCGATTGGTCAGTATCAACACGGCGAATACCAATATTACCTAACACTGGCATATTGCCGATCTCAGCATTAATATTAAGCATGGCGTACGCTGAAAGCACTTCCTCATACACTGAGCCACTTTGTAACATGGTCCACGAATAGTTAGTGGTGTAACCTTGTGGGTCGACTACCCCATCTGCATTACCCCAAGTTTTAACTGGCTGTGGCGCCCCTTCTGGAAACCAAGCATTAAGCGCCTTATCTAAATCAATCGCCAAATATGATGGAAAATAACTAAAATCACCTTCCCAATCTACGACGTTTACCATGTCATTGGTTAAACGCAGTGGCGGCTCACTCACTGAAAAATCACCATCATTACCGTATTCAAACACTGAACGATTGTTACTGTATTCGCGATCAGAGTAACGAGCACCAAATTCAACTGAGCTAAACCAGCTGTTATCCAACTCGTATTTAAAATCAAGGCGATAAGCGCTTACTTCATCTTCATTCTGATAAGGGTAAATACCGTACTTACTCACCATTACCCGTTCGATATCGCTAAATGCCGCCGCTTGATTAAAGCCAACATCCGGTAAATTCAAACCATTGAGCTGATAGTTTATTGATACATTTTTATCTAAAACTGGTTCTTGCGCTGTAGCATCTTCGGCAACCAACGCCCACAATAAACCATTGCGGAAATTACTTTTAGCCCGTGATAGCGACACATCAACATTAACGTTTAAACGTTCTGTCACTTGCCAATCGGCGTTAATGCCATAGCTGTCTACTTCGTCAAAGTCTTGGTTATCATCATTTACAATTTCAATACGAGTGTAGCCTTTTGAAGTACGATTAACAGAGGCACCAACCACCGAATTTCCCTCTAGCTGAGCGTTTGTATAAGTGGCCGTTGGGCCGCCTAATTTCACTCGTAAACCACGGGCAAATGATTCTGTATCAAAGCGTGATAAAAACACGTCCCCTTTTAATTTAAAATTATCCACCGGCACCCACTCAATTGCCGCCATATAACCGTTACGGGTTTCTTCACCGCCTAAATGCTGAAGCTCAAAGCCTTCGCTGATGTATTCGTTTTCTGGTTTTACCTCAGGGCCATTAGTATCATTAGCAACACCGTCGACATCTTTATGATCGTTATACGCAAGACCAATGAATTGCGTTGCTACACTAGGTTGAAATAAGCGAGCATAACCAAGTGCAACACCTAAAGTATCGTCAAGGTACTTGCCTTGGTAAGAAAAACTAATGCGGTCGCCAAATTCAGTGGCATCGTTCACCTCTGACGCGCGATCGTTGTACATACCTCTGGCGTTAACCACAAACTTATGCTGCTGATCATTATCTAGCGGACTGGCTGTTTGCAGTTCTACAGTCCCTGCCACACCGCCTTCAATAAGCGAGGCTTTCGGGGATTTATACACGGCTGCAGAGCTAATTAATTCTGATGGATACTGATCAAACTCAATACTACGACTGCCGCTGGTTGATACTTGTTCGCGACCATTTAAGGTGGAAAATACAAACCCACCAGACATACCACGAATGTTGATTTCCGCGGCTTGTCCGCCAGTTCGTACCGCTGATATCCCCGGTAATCGAGTCAATGCATCAGCCATAGAGACATCAGGCAATGCCCCTAAGTCATCTGCCGATAACTGCTCTGATACTGTATCAGTAAAACGTTTTTGATTAAGTGATTGAATTAAACTGCGACTAAACCCAGTCACTTCAATAACTTCAAGTTCCTCACCTAATTGCGGTTTTTCAGCATTATTTTGTGCATCATTTTCAACCGCGCCTAACGCACTACTCGCTGCAAACATTGCGAGCATTAGTGCACTCAGTTTGAATTTCCCCATGAGCTTCCTACCCTATTAACTTTATAGTTGTGTGTTGTATTTTTTAAAAAGGTGTGCCGTTTATTTTTAAATTGTGGATAAAATAAAACCAATAAAGTGTAACTAAAAAGTAAATTAAGTGTGATGAATACGTATGCATTAGCAAAGACAATAGCTTGCGGGGAAAGGAACTTAGTTACGAAGTGCTGCGATCGTGTAGATAACGTGAAATAAATCGATATGCGAGCAGAAAGCTCGCTTTATGCCACGATCTCGCGGGGAAATTACAAATTACTAGAAACAACTTTTAAGGTAAGCGGTAAAGATTAATAAAATTTAATAACCTACATCATAAGCACAGCTCTTATTGCTAGTCCTATAAAAACCACAGCCAACCTTAGCCCAGGTGACATCGCACCCACCATCCAAATGGCGACTAAACTTAGCGATAACGTCATTTACAATTCCGTATTTTCGATAAGTAACGCATAACCATTCGCTTCGCCGAAAAAACCTGTAATCGAACTTACCGTTATCACTTTCCAACCATCTTGGTTTAATTGATAAATTTTTTCGTTTAGTGCCTCGATGTTTACGCCACCGAAAAAGCGTGTTTTTTTAAATTCTATTATTTTTTGCATAGCTTTAGCCTTTACAGTTGATATTCAAAGTCATAAAAGTGAATGCCTTGTTCAATGCGGATTGCCATATCACCAGTTAATCCTTCTAGCTCACCGCTTGCTGAATCAGGCACAACTTGTAAGATTAGACTGTCTTTGCCTTTATTCATTTGCCCATAGTGCTGAAGCACAAAACTGCCTTTTTTGCCTGATAAACTCCCCGTTACTTGCTCAATGGCGACATAACCGGCACTACCTTGCGTGGCTGTCATTGCACTGAGCATTTCGCCCGTGCTGGTTGCATCAAGCTCACCGGTAAAGGTTTTATCAATTGACATACGCCCCAAATTTACGCCATCAACGCCTTTCGCATAACCTTCAATGGGGTTGAGTTTAACGTTAAATTCGCCCGTTACTTTTTGAGTCGCCATAGCTAGTCCCTTCGTTGTTATAGAGTTAGTTATTGAAATTATGATTTATGTAACCATATCTATACCTTATCCACCAAAAAGAATCCAGCATGAGCACCAGCAAACCCGAGCCAAAAGAAAAAGCTGCTTTTAGTAGTTTAATTCCAATTTTTCAGTTTATTAAACCTTACAAATGGGTGGTTTTTTCTGCACTTGCAGCGCTACTAGTAACCGCGGGAGTTAACTTATCACTCGGTCAAGGGGTTAAATTTGTCATCGATCACGGCTTTATTGCAGGCTCTCAAGAGCAGCTAAAACAAGCCGTGTTAGTGCTCATTGGGTTGATCAGCTTACTAGCCATTGGCACCTTTAGCCGTTTTTATTTAATGTCGTGGATTGGTGAACGTGTTAGTAATGATATTCGTAAAGCGGTGTTTGACCGCATTGTTACCCTTCATCCGAGTTATTTTGAAGAAAACCGCAGTGGCGAATTAATGTCACGACTCACCACTGATACCACCTTACTGCAATCTATTATTGGCTCGTCATTTTCTATGGCGCTGCGAAGCGCACTAATGTTGGTGGGTGGTTTAGCTATGCTATTAATCACTAACTTAAAACTCACTTTGGTGGTGGTTGCTTGTGTACCGTTGGTTTTAGTGCCGATGATGGTATTTGGCAAAAAAGTACGTAAGCTTGCCAGCTCCAGCCAAGATGCGATTGCCGATATAAGCACGTATGCTGGCGAAATTATTCAAAACATCAAAGTGGTACAAAGCTATAGTCATGAACAGCGTGAGCAGCACGCCTTTGCACTCGAGACCGAAAAAGCCTTTAAGGTTGCCAAAAGCCGCATTAAGCAACGCTCGTTTTTAATTGCCGCAGTGATATTTTTAACCTTTAGTGCCATAAGCGTGATGCTTTGGGTTGGCGGCAGCGATGTACTCGCAGGCACCATGACCGGTGGTGAGCTAGGCGCGTTTGTGTTTTACGCCATTATGGTGGCTATGTCAGTGGCAACCGTGGCCGAAGTATATGGTGAATTACAGCGTGCGGCTGGTGCCGCAGCACGACTGCTTGAGCTGTTAGCGGTAAAAAGTGAAATTGTAAACCCTGAAGCACCACTTGATGAACAGTTGCAGTTAAACAATAAATCAGCGGCCATTGAGCTCAATAACATTACTTTTAATTACCCATCACGTCCTGATGTAAGTGCACTGAGAAATGTAACGCTTAATATAAAACAAGGCCAAACAGTGGCGATTGTCGGCCCATCTGGTGCAGGTAAAACCACTCTTTTTGAACTATTACAACGCTTTTACGACCCCGCCCATGGCGACATTAAATTTCATGGCATAAATATTAAAGATCTGTCACTCAATACGCTGCGCAATAGCATGGGTATGGTGGCACAAAACCCAATTTTATTTAGCTCGGATGTCATGCACAACATTCGCTATGGCAACCCCGATGCCACTGACGAGCAAGTATATGCTGCCGCTAAGCATGCTCATGCCGATGAGTTTATAGCGCAATTACCAAATGGCTATGAAAGCTTTTTAGGTGAGCAAGGTGTGCGTTTATCCGGCGGGCAAAAACAGCGCATTGTATTAGCAAGAGCCATACTAAAAGACCCTGAAATACTGCTATTAGATGAAGCAACTAGCGCCTTAGATGCACAAAGTGAACACCACGTACAAGCCGCGCTTGAACATTTAATGCTAGACAGAACAACCTTGATCATTGCTCACCGCTTAGCAACCGTAAAACATGCCGATGTAATTGTAGTGATGGAGCAAGGTGAAATTATTGCAACGGGGACTCACCAACAATTAATAGAGTCTAATCCGCTGTATAAACAATTATGTGAGCTGCAGTTTAATAGAGATTGAGGGAGCGGTCAGCGGTAAATAATCTCAATCACCAGCTAATAAACAAGTGATTGAGATAAATAAATGCAAATAACTAACCTTCGGTGTTTGGTACGATTTGAATTTCTACACGGCGGTTTTGTGCGCGGCCGTTAGCGCTGTCGTTACTGGCAATTGGCCGAGTTTCCCCGTAGCCGCGTGTACTAATACGCCCAGCTAGGATCTGTTGGTTCACTAAGTAGCTTTTTACGCTTTGTGCGCGCTGCTCAGATAACGTCATGTTGTAGCTGTCTTTACCTGTGCTATCAGTATGGCCTTCAATACTTAAAAATGTTTTTTCGTATTTATTCATAACTTTAGCAATAGCATCTAAGGTGTTATGAAAACCCGATGAAATATACGATTGATCAGTGGCAAAAGTAATATTAGATGGCATAACTAAGCGTAAGTTATCACCTTCACGCACAACCTCGACGCCAGAACCCGCAAGTTCATCACGAAAAGCCGCTTCTTGTTTGTCCATGTAGTCACCGACAGCGGCGCCAGCTAGTGCACCAATAGCAGCACCAATAAAGATACGTTTATCATCGTGGTCACCGGTTGCTTTACCTAGCACAGCGCCGGTTGCGGCACCAATACCCGCTCCCACACCTGTGTTGGTGGTTTCACACCCAGTCAGTAGTACACCTACGATTGCTGCTGTTAGTAATGGTTTAGTTAACGTCATGGTAACTCCTTACCTATAAATTCTCATTTGCCAGCAAGTATGCAAAGTTATCCATGAACAAACGATGAAGACTCAGTTAAAAGCCCATCGCCTTGTGAGCAACTGTTGAATTTTCGGTTAAGAACCGAGGTATTTCGTTATCTAAGCTAAATAGGTACATCAATTAAAAACCATAAAACTGTCACTAAAATTTGTCATAATGAAATATAAAAGTGGTAAAGGAAAATACATTCATTATGTTACTCGCTATATTTAAACAGTTTTTTTTACTCGGTTGTATGAGCTTTGGCGGGCCAGCGGCACACTTGGGCTACTTTAAACGCCATTTTGTTGATAACCTTAAGTGGTTAACTACCCAACGTTATGCGCAATTAATTAGTTTAAGCCAAGCACTACCGGGGCCAGGCTCAAGCCAAGTGGGATTTGCCATAGGAGTTGAACGCGGTGGATTACTCGGTGGTATTGCGGCATTTATTGGCTTTACACTGCCATCCTTGTTGATCATGATATTACTTGCGATTAGTACCCATCAGTTTGATGCCATTTACTTTGCGATTATTGCAGGATTAAAGCTGTTCGCTGTGGTTATTGTCGCCGATGCCACTCTCAGTATGGCGAAAAGCTTTTGCACTAATTGGATATTAAAAATATTGGCCGTAGCAAGTACCATATTGCTTATATTAATACCAAATCTAACCAGTCAAATAGCTGTTTTAGTAATAGCTGCCAGTGTTGGTGCTATTTGGCCAATGCTCAACTTAAATAATGATGAGAGTAAAACCACAACTAAAGCGGGAATTAACTGGTTTGCTTTACTGCTATTTGCCTTACTACTGGCTTTAAGCTTTATTCCCCTAAATGAAAGTATCGCGTTATTTGCGCCTTTTTATCAAGCGGGTGCAATGGTGTTTGGTGGTGGGCATGTCGTGTTACCCATTCTGCAAGCAGGTTTGCCTACCCTTAGTACGGAACAATTTCTAACAGCTTATGCCAGCGCTCAAGCAGTACCTGGGCCTATGTTCACTATTGCGAGTTATTTAGGTGCGCAATTTGAGGGGATTCAGCCTGTTGTAGGTGCATTAATTGCTACCATTTTAATTTTTTTACCTGGGTTGTTACTAATGTTTGCTTTGCAAAACAGTTGGCTACAATTAGCCAAACGCCCTCGTTTTGCAAGTAGTATTGCTGCTCTCAACGCTGCCGTGGTGGGATTTTTAGCAGCGGCGTTGTATTCACCAATCTGGACATCTGCGGTCCACTCTATTTGGCATAGTGTGATTGTTGCCGTTGCATTTGCATGGTTAAGACTTGCTAAGCCACCTATTTGGTGGCTGTTGATAGCCTTTATTAGTATGGGTCTTCTTCAGTATTATTTGCCACTTTAATTGTGGGCTTAATACCTGTTGGGTTAATGGAAGCAGGACTAAATTGTCCTGTAACACTTTGGTAAGGACGCAAATCAAAAATAGGCAATACAGCAAGCAGATGGTCCATGATCTCTGCTTGCAGATGCTCATAAGATATCCAACGTTTGTCTTCACTAAAACAGTAAAATTCAATAGGTAAGCCGTGATTAAGCGGCTGTAGCTCACGCACCATTAATGTCAGTGAGGTATTGATCTTACTGTGCTGTTTTAAATAACCTTCAGCATAACGACGGAACAAGCCGAGATTCGATACCGGATCTGGTAGCGTATTCATCTTGATATATTCTTTTAAAGCGATAGTTTGACCTATCGTTTTGGTCAATTCATCATCGGCTAAACGTATACTATTCATATCAATATTAAGGGAGCGCTTGATACGACGTCCGCCAGACTCTTGCATACCGCGCCAATTTTTAAATGATCCCGCTACCAACATATAAGTAGGGATCGTGGTGATTGTATTATCCCAGTTTCGTACTTTTACCGTATTTAAACCCAGATCAATCACTTCACCATCTGCGCCATAGTTATCTACCTGGATCCAATCTCCGTAGGTTACCAAGCGATTTGCGGCTATTTGAATGCTGGCAACAAATCCTAAAATAGTGTCTTTAAATACTAATAAAGTCACGGCGGCAATCGCGCCAAAGCCCGAAAGAATATAAGTGGGTGATTTTTCCAGTACGATACTCACAATTAGGATCGCACAAATCATAAAGGTGATCAGCTTTACGACTTGGATCAACCCTTGAATAGGCACTTCTCGGGCAAATTCAAGCTGGTTATAAATACCACCCGCAATACTTACAATACTACTGATAATAAAACCGACATGAATAATCAACAACGTTTGGCCGATCGTTTTAAACACTTCGGCTACAAACTCACTTACAGGGTAGACACTATCAAACGTGGCTAAAAATAAAACGCAACACAACATCCCTGCAAAACGACGGTTTAACTTTGTTAGCATGGGGGCTAACACACCAATGCGCTCTGGTGAAAGTTTTGTCACCACTTTTTGAATACCAGGCAGCATTAACCTACGAGTAAATAAATACACGACCAAGAGTGAGAAAACTCCAATTGCGGTAGCAGTAAGAGAGCTAAACAATGCCGTATCTGGCATACCTTCAAACCAAGGTGTCACCAATTGTTGTAGACGCGTCTGTGTAGTCACGGTAGTTTAATCTCCTTATTGTTGATTAGGACAGCTTCAGCGTTGCGCTGTGCATATGCCATAGCCAATTCGCTATCTTTAGCTAACCATAATTGGTTAATCGACGCTTGGAAGCGAGCTCTAAACTGACTATCTTGCTGGTAGTTACCAAGTAACTCAGAACTGACTGGCACTAAAGTAATATTTATTGTAACTTCACTTAAGCGCCCTCGCAGAAAGCTCGCACAAATATGATTGCTTTGTGCTTGGTACATCAAGGTTGTATTAAGAATGGCATCAAACTGCTCACCCAGCACCTCTAATGCAAATGCAACACCACCCGCTTTCGGCTTTAATAAATGTTTAAATGGGCTTTGCTGAGCTTGATGTTTTGCAGCAGTAAAACGCGTCCCTTCAACAAAATTAATGATGGTGGTTGGGTGGCTACGAAAGTTTCGGCAACTGTGCTTAGTGCGCTCAACATCAAGACCTTTGAGCTTTGGGTTTTTCGCCACTTGCGCCTTACTGATGCGCTTCATGAATGGCATACCCATCGCCCACGCACCAGAGCCAATCAGCGGCACATATTTTAGCTCATCTTTTAGAAAAAATTTCGGCGCTGGTAATACGTCAATTGCACTTAGCACCACAATATCGAGCCAGCTAAAATGATTCGATATCAATAAATACCAACCCAGCTTATTAACATCACCATTAATCACTGTTGTCACTTTGGCATTACTGAATTTTAAGCCAAGCCGATTCCCACTACACCAGCCTTGATAAGCGCTATGTAGTAAGTTACTTACCCAAGCCATGGGTAATACTAACTTTATTAGACCGAGTATTAACACAATGCAGCCCCACAGCAAGGTATTACTAAAAAGCAGTGTACCTACTGCAAGGCCATTTAGCCATTTAGGGATGATATTTTTTAGCATACATACTCGCTTGTACAGATCACTTAGCTTGTTGCTCAAGCTTAACTAACTGTTGCTCTTTTTCTTGCCATAGGCGGTTTAATTCAGACTGAAAGCCAACCCTAAATTCAGAGTCTCCCGTGTAATCACCTATTAACTCGGGGCTTACAGGCCGCACTTCTATGTGTACATTTATGTTCTTAACGCGACCACTTGCAAAGTCGACAAAGCTAGGAATGCCATCTGGGTAATGGATAGTCACATTAACTACCTTAGAGATCTGCTCGCCCATCGCTTGCATTACAAATGCTACTCCACCCGCTTTTGGTTTCAATAAATGTGGGAAAGGGCTGTTCTGACGAGCGTGTTTTTGTGCTGTAAAACGTGTACCTTCAACAAAGTTAACAATACTTACCGGCATCTCTTTGAACTTTTCACAGGCTTTACGTGTTGTTTCTAAGTCTTTGCCTCGCAGTTTAGGGTTCTTTTTTAATTGGCTTTTGCTTGTGCGCGTCATAAATGGGAAATCCAGTGCCCACCATGCCAAGCCTAAAAATGGCACATAAATAAGCTCTTTCTTTAAAAAGAAGTTTAAAAATGGGATGCGGCGATTAAGTACACGCTGCATCACTAAAATATCCACCCAACTTTGGTGGTTGGCAATAACTAAATACCAGTCTTTTAGCTTTATTTCTTCAAGCCCAGTGACATTTAGCTGATGAGGAGTAAAAATATTTTGATTAATCGAATTGCAAGACACCCAAATACTGGCACACTTTTTAGCCGACCAACTCATGGCTTTTTGCAATGGTTTAATCGGCAGTAATTTAATTAAGCCACAAATAAAAATAGGCACAAACCAAATTATCGTATTTAGGGTGTAGAAAAAGATGCTAAAAATACAACGGATCAAAGACATTACTACTTAATTCCTTTCATTAAAACTGTTAGGCAATTGATTAAGCCATACCCAATATTGCAATTAATCTTCAAAATAGGTATACCCTTCAAGACCTGCATTGAGCTCTGCTAAATATTGTTGCTTAATTGGCTCACTGATATCTAACTGCTGCACTGTGCTAGTAAAGTTGTCCGAAAAAATATCGCTATCATAATCAACAAACTTTAATACATCCTCAACACTATCACCCTTAATTGCATTCGTAAGCTGGTAACCTTGCTCGGTAAGCTCTACGTGTACAGAATCAGTATCACCAAACAAATTATGCAGATCACCTAATATCTCTTGGTACGCCCCGACCATAAACATAGCAATGTGATACTGCTGTCCAGGAACATATTGTGGGATAGGTAGGCTAGTTTCAATTCCCGCACCTTCTACATACTCACGAATTTGCCCATCAGAATCACAGGTAATATCTTGAATAATAGCGCGTTGTGTTAGTGGTTTGTCGAGATTTTCAATCGGCATCACCGGAAATAACTGCTGAATCCCCCAGACATCTGGCAGCGACTGAAATAAAGAAAAGTTCACAAACAGTTTATCAGCTAATTTTTCGTTTAGGTCATCAAGCACTTCACGGTGAGCACGGGCATTGCTTAAAGAAGCACGAACGCGATGCAAAATAGTAAAATAAAGCTGTTCTATCTTAGCCCATTCCAACATGCTTACTAGGCCGTGTACATATTGATCGTGTGCCTCGCTGAATAAGTGCATGGCATCATGGTAAATTTCCAGTGCCATACGTGGATTTAAACGCTGTAAACATTGCCACATATCATCAAGTACTAAGGCACTATTCGGCTCCGGGGCACTTGGGTTGCTGTGATTTGGTGCTTGTTCAACATCAATAACATCGGTGATCAATACCGCATGATGCGCAGTGAGTGCGCGGCCTGATTCAGTAATAATGGCAGGGTGTGGTAAATCATGCTGCTCACATACTTCAGCAAACGCATTAACCACATTACGCGCGTATTCTTCAACTGTATAATTCATTGAACAAGCACTGCGTGAACCCGAACCTTCGTAATCAACCCCTAAACCACCACCCACATCCACGGTATTCAGTGGTACACCTAATTGGCTTAATTCAGCAAAGTGACGGGAACATTCACGTAAAGCACGGTGAATATCACGAATATTGGCAATTTGTGAACCAATATGAAAATGCACCATTTGCATTAAATGCAGTTTGTCATGTTTTTTAAGGACTTCAACAGCCGCTAATACTTGCCCTGCTGTTAAACCAAACTTACCTTTTTCACCACCGGTATTTTGCCATTTACCTTTGCCCACTGAATTTAAACGGATACGAATACCAATGGCAGGCTCAATGCCTAAATCTTCAATTTCTGCGAGTAAGGTTGTTAATTCGGAGAGTTTTTCAACCACGATTTTAACTTTGTGCCCCATTGCTTGGCCAATACACGCTAAACGTAAAAACTCGCTATCTTTATAGCCATTACAAACGATAGTTATTGGCTGTTTAGCTACACCTAAAATAGCCATTAACTCAGGTTTTGAGCCTGCCTCTAAACCGACTAAACCACTGGGGTGGGCTAATAACTTACTGACCACTGAGCGCTGTTGGTTTACTTTTATTGGGTATACACAAGTATATTGCCCCTGATAGGTACGAGCATTACGTGCACTGCGAAAAGCATTGGTGAGAGTATCAACGCGGTTTTGTAAAATATCAGTAAAACGTACTAGTACAGGTAGCGTTAACCCTTGTTTTTTGAATTGCTCAGTCAACTCAGTTAATGAAATAGCGGCTTTAGTTTGATCGCCATCTGGGTAAGCGACTAACTCACCTTGGCTATTAATGTCAAAGTAACCATCGCTCCAATGTGCGACGTTATATGTAGAGCGTGCTGTGTCTAAACCCCAAGTCATGGCAAATTCTTCTCTAGTTAACAAGTTTCGCGGAATCGGTTATTTTAATACGTCATAACGCCCTAAGCTAACAAAAAATAACCTTTAAACCAAAGCTAAGATAAAATATTCGCTATACTGGTTAAAATTTCATTGAGCAAAACGCCAAGCACTGGCAAAATTGCCCCTTTTTCATACTCAACTCAAAAGTGTAACTAGCGACATGGCAAATTTAGAGCAAAGCAAATGGTTTACCGAAATCAGTGAACGTGACGGCAGTGCGTTCTCTCTACGCATCAATAAAAAGTTAGATGAGCAGCAATCACCTTTCCAAAAAGTCGAAATGTATGAAACTACCGACTTTGGTAACCTAATGATTATTGATGGTTGTACTATGGTAAGTAGTCGCGAGAACTTTTTTTACCATGAAATGATCAGCCACCCAGCATTGCTTGCTCACCCAAACCCGAAAAATGTAGTCATTATCGGCGGTGGTGATTGCGGCACCTTACGTGAAGTGCTCAAACACCCTAGCGTTGAATCTGTTACACAGATTGATATTGACGAAGTTGTGACACAAATGTCATTAAAATACTTCCCTGAATTATGTGAAGCGAACCAAGATCCACGTGCCACTGTCATGTTTGACGATGGTATCAAGTACATGCGTGAACTTGCTGCGGAGTCAATTGATGTGGTTATTGTTGATGGTACTGATCCGGTAGGCCCTGGTGAAGGCTTGTTCAACCATGCTTTTTACACGAGCTGTTTAAACGCGCTTCGCCCTGGCGGTATTATGGTGCAACAAAGTGAATCACCCCTTATGCATATGCCATTATTAGTAGAAATGCGTGATGCAATGACAGATGTTGGCTTTAACGATTTGCAAACACTGCCATTCCCACAGCCAATTTACCCAAGTGGTTTATGGTCAGTGACGCTTGCTCGTAAAGATGAAGCATTTGCAGGATTTAGAGAAGATGCTGCTGCAGACATCGCACAAGGTACAGAATACTACAACAGTGGTATTCACCACGGCGCGCTAGCAACACCTAATTATATGAAACGCGCTTTTGAGAAAAAGTAAACGTTGTAGTAAAAATTGATATGTAAAAGGGTTCGTACGAACCCTTTTTATTGCCTGTATTTAAGATTAACTAAACCTTAAAACGTTGCACTAAACGACTCAGCTCATCGGTTAACTGGTTCATCCTTACAGCCACCTCTTCAGTAGAATGTGCAAGCTCACCACCTTGCACGGTTTGATCATTTAATGACGATAAATTATGGCTAATTTCTTCAGCAACGGCGGTTTGCTCATCGGTTGCTTGCGCTGTTTGCATCGCCATATCATTCACTTTTATCGATGATTGCTGCATAGCATTAAGCACATCATTAGTTTGCGCAAATGAAGCAACAGCTTCATCAGCAAAGCGCTTGCCACCATTAATTGCCGCTAATGATTGCTCTACACTATTAGCAAATTGCTCCACCATAGTTTGTATATCATTAGTGCTTTCTTGAGTGCGAGTTGCCAAAGTGCGCACTTCATCAGCCACCACCGCAAAACCTCGACCTTGCTCACCGGCGCGCGCAGCTTCTATCGCCGCATTCAACGCCAGTAGATTAGTTTGTTCTGCAATTGCACGGATCACATCTAGCACTTTCGCTATATTCTCGGAGTTTTCCTGTAGCTCGGTTGATTTATTACTCGCGTGTTCCATATTATCAGATAACGCAACTATTTTATCACTGGAATTAGCCACCGCCGCTAACCCCTGCTTAGCAAATTGTTGTGAGTTATCTGCTTCTTTAGATGACTGCTGCGCAACATTGGCCACTTCACGACTAGCAACACTCATCTCATGCACAGCACTGACAATTGACTCGGATGCTTGGCTGAGTTTTTGGTTGACCTGATTATTTTGCTTGGCGAACTGATTAAGATCGATACCTAAGTGATTTAACTCTTTTGCTTGTTCTAAAATATCACGGATCAATTGCTGTAAATTATCCAAAAAACGATTAAAGGCTGTCGCTAACTCAGAAAATTCATCTTGGCTTTTGACGGCGATCCTGCCCGTTAAATCACCGTCACCGGAGGCAATATCATTGATCCGTGCAGTCACATAATGCATCTGTTTAGTTAACTGACGTGGAATGATATAACTGAACCAACCAGAAATGGCTAACAGTACTACCACCATAACCAATAAGAATCCTTTTGTAGTGCTAATTTTTTCAAGCAGCTTTTGTTTTTCATCTTTCGATGTCAGCTCCGCTTGCTCACCTGCCTTATCTAAAATGCCACGCAGTGCAGCAAACTCTCTATCAGCTTGAAGATTTTTTTGTCGGTTTTGTGGGTCATCAATATAGGCATTTGATGCCGATAGCCATTTATCAAATGCGTTGTTAAAGCCACTAAATTGTGCAGTAACTTGTGGATAGACAGATAAGTACTGCAAATACTGCTTAAATCGCTCAGCCACTTGTTGGGCGTTTTCTTGATGCTCTTGCAACTCTTCAGCATTGCCGATTTTATTCGTGACTAAATGCAACTCTGCAACTTTGGCTTGGTAGAGATCACGATCGCCATTAACAACTACTGAGATAGCATTAAGGAATCGCTCAGACTGTGTATCTAAAGCCACTTTTTGTAAATTAATCAAATGGCTGTAACCTGTGATCAATACAATTATTGCAATCCCAAGTAACATGATTGGAATGGAGCTTTTCACACGAATACTCTGTAATTTCATGTTTTACCTTTACAAAAAATGCTGTATCAATAGTTACTTAAAGATAGTTCAAATGAATAAAATTACCATTAATAGCGCCACTGCACATTTAAGTTCAGCTGCTGTTGCGATAATTTTCTGGCAATGCCCATCGCTTCACGGTTGTCAGCTTGACTATGCAAAGCTGACCCCTCGATCCCTAACTGCCATTGTGGTGAAAGCTGGTAGCGCCAAGTAGCTGTGATCCCTTCGCCATGACTGGCATTTGGGTCAAACGTCCAATCATCTTTGTCAGTAACTTCAAAGTAGTCATAGCGAATAGACAACCTATGCGCTGCCTTTTTGTGGCTTAATAGGATAAAGTGACTATAAAAGTCATTATCAACACCACGGCTCTCGCCCATCGCCGTGTTGCCAGACATAGCTTGTACTATCAGGCGAGTTTGAGCTGTAAATTTATACAACCATGCAACACTTGAAAACCGCGTATCCCACGCATATTGCCCTGTGCTGTAATTTAATGCCGCTGGATCGCCATTATTATCATAATAATAAAAACGAAACTGTGACTTTTTAAGATAGTCCCAATGAATGCCACCATAATAACCAAAGCGACCATCAACTTCTTCAAAAGGCAAAACCTGATTTGCTTGATGTTGCAGCTGAGGTGTATTAAGTGATGCAACGGGTGCAAATGCAACCGCTTCATTAAAGGTTGTTTGTCGGTCATGCATTGCAAATCCACGCCACGCTAAAAGCGTACCTGCGGGATCATTCCCTTTAAATGTTGCACCAACAAACGCAAAGCTATGTTTACTGTTAAAACTGCGACCAGGGCGTTTGATAGTTGCTTCAACCCCCACAGTACGAACCTCCTCACCAATCCAAGAATTAATAGCAGAGTTGGTGTAATTATAAGGAGAGATCCAACCCATATCCGGGTTTTCCAGTGATAATAACGGGTAAAATCCCCCCGCTCTAACATGCCATTTATACTTGCTACTCGTTAGTGGCTGATATTGAAAATAGGCTTGGCTAAAACCTAACGAGGCTTGCGGATCTTGATAAGCATTAACAACCCCATGCGCCGACCAATTAGTACTTAAATCAACCCTAAAATCGATAAGACCCTGCGAAAGTACAATACCATCGTTGTCACTATCGTAACGGTAAAGTCCAACGCCACCTTCTTGCCAACTAAGTTGCGGGTCACCATTTACAGCAGTCAATTGCAGTAATCCCTTAACCTGTGCCAGTGCATTAAAGCTAAATGCTAGCCCTAGTAGGATAAAAGCTAAACTAACCTTATTCATAGTCATCAAATTCATCTACACCAATCGTAATGCGAGGAACAATAACCTGCTTTATTTGATAAACAACCGCTGCGCTACCAAGCGCGATAGTTTTACTTTCGGTTTGACTAATATCGCTAAATCCTTCATGCCATACATTAAGTTCATACTCACCGTGTTGTGGAGTCAGCGCTATTTGTCCTTGAGTATTTGTGATGCCATAAAATGGACTATCAACCACTACTATATAACCCAACATCCAATCATGAATATTACAACCTAGCTCAACAACTCCCGTTTGCTCAAAGCGGATCGGAGCTTGCGGTTGCTCACGGTAAAGCTTTAGTTCAAATGATTTAGCGTTTGAAAACGAATAAACATGATGCATGATTGAATCAGCATTGGGGAATTCAACCTGCGCATTTTGCGGTACCACTAAAACATGAGGAGTAAATTGCCGGTCTTTTTGCGTCATCGTAAAGAGTGAACTCACAGGCAGTGTTTGTAGGGTATGATCAGTTGCAGTTAGCCATACTACCGCATTTGCGAGCGGTTGCTGGTTTTGATCATGAATAGTGATGGTTGCAGCATAGCTTTTACAGCCCATAAAAATGAATAAAGCAGTAATAAATAGTTTGAACATCTGAATGTCTTATTATTTTATTTTTATTCATTATAGACCGATTCAATTGATACTTTGTTAATTTTATTACCAAGATTTAGTTTCAGCTTAGCTGACAATAAATTGAATACGTATGCAACCATCTCGTAATAAAAGCACTGGCGTTTTATGCTAAATGATTCAATTAGGTTACACCTCAAGGAACAGCTATGCGATTACCTTTGCTACTTCTATTAGGATTTTCAAGCGCTTGCTTTGCTAAAGACGCGACAATTCAATCTCCGAATGGAAATATAAAAATAACCATTTCAGATCAGCAAATAATGCCAAGCTATAAAATCAGCTTTAACGGCAAAGATATCATCGAAAACTCAGTGCTTGGTTTTGAATTTAAACAGCAAGCCGCCTTTGCTGAAGGGTTTAAAATCATCGACGTACAAAACACCCAACATGATAGCCAATGGCAACAACCTTGGGGAGAACGCGAAACCGTTATTGATCAGCATAATGAAGTGGCCGTTACTTTTAGCAAATCGGCCCCACACGCAGCTACTTACACCGTACGCTTTAGAGCATTTGATGATGGCGTAGGTTTTCGCTACGAAGTACCTAAACAAGTAGGTTTTGAAAACATAGAAATCACCAAAGAGCTTACTGAGTTTGCAATTGCCGGTGCTGATAAAACCACTGCATGGTGGATCCCGGCGCGTGGCTGGAATCGCTATGAATACGTATATAACACCACGCCATTACACGATGCCGCGTTGGTACACACACCATTTACTTTTAAAAATGCCGATGGAGTGCATGTCAGTATTCACGAAGCAGCGCTAGTTGATTACGCCGCTATGGTGTTAAATCAACGTCGCCCAGGTACTTTACAAGCCGATTTAACTCCTTGGTCTGATGGCATCGCTGTAAAAAAACACGGCGCGTTTAATACACCGTGGCGTACCATTCAAATTGGTGCAAAAGCCGTTGATTTGATCAACTCAGATATTATTTTAAACCTCAATGAACCCAATAAACTCGGTGATGTGTCATGGGTTAAACCAGGGAAGTATGTCGGTATTTGGTGGGGCATGCACATCAATGAAAATACTTGGGGGAGCGGTGAAAAACACGGCGCCACTACCAGCGAGACAAAGCGTTACATGGATTTTGCCGCTAAATACGGTTTTGATGGTGTGTTAGTGGAAGGCTGGAATATTGGCTGGGATGGCGACTGGTTCTTTAATGGCGATGTATTTAGCTTTACCAAACCTTACGATGATTTTGATATTGCTGAACTTACTCGTTACGGTAAACAAAAAGGTGTACAACTGATTGGCCACCACGAAACATCTGGTAACGTTACAAACTACCGCAAGCAAATGGAAGATGCCTACGCACTCTATGAAAAATCCAACGTTAGCCAAGTGAAGACAGGATACGTTGCTGATGGCGGTAATATCAAACGCATTGACGACAATGGTATTGTTCGAAAAGAATGGCATGACGGCCAATTTATGGTTAACGAGTACCTTCACAGTATCAAACTAGCCGCTAAACATAAGCTCAGCATTAATACCCATGAGCCAATTAAAGACACCGGCCTGCGCCGTACGTATCCAAATTGGATCGCTCGTGAAGGTGCTCGCGGCCAAGAATTTAATGCTTGGAGCACACCACCTAATCCACCTGAACATATTCCAATGCTTGCCTTCACTCGTATGCTGGCAGGGCCGATGGATTTTACTCCGGGTATTTTTGATATGAGTTTTAATGGTTTAGGCGCTGATACTAATCGCCCACAAACCACTTTAGCGAAGCAACTGGCTTTATATGTTGTAATGTATAGCCCAATTCAAATGGCCGCTGACTTACCGCGTAACTATTTGGCCAAGCCTGATGCCTTCCAGTTTATTCAAGACGTACCCACTGATTGGCAACAAAGTATCGCTATCGCAGGGGAAGTTGGCGACTACGTAGTATTTGCTCGTAAAGAGCGCAAACGTGATCACTATTCAGGTAACGATTGGTACTTAGGCGCAGTCACCGATGAGCAAGCCCGTAGCATAGAAGTTGAACTCGACTTTTTAGAGCAAGGTAAAAAGTTTGAAGCACACATTTACCGTGATGGTGACAAAGCCGAGTGGAAGAACAACCCTTACGATTTAAAAATCGAAAAACGCGTTGTTACAGCAACAGATAAGCTAACGCTGAAACTTGCCACCAGCGGCGGCACAGCAATTAGATTTAAAGCGCTTTAAAGGTAGCCATAAGTTTTAAGCCGTAAGCTTTAAGTTGCTTACGGCTAAAGGCTACTTAGGTAAATAAATTTGTGCACTTAAACCACCTTCTGGGCGGTTTACTAATTTTACCTTACCACCGTGCATATCGATTATTCGTTTGATAATTGCCAAACCTAAGCCGCTACCTTCACTGCCTCTGGCTGCATCACCTTGTTTAAAGGGTTCAAATACAGTTTCTAGTTCACTCTCAGGAATACCGGGGCCATGATCATTTACCATCACCACAGCGTATTTTTTATCACTGCTGATCGCCGTTTCAACTTCAATATCGCCATCCGAATAACGTATCGCATTTTCAATCATGTTGGTAACAACGCGTTTAATTGCCACCATACTTAAAGGGATATTACTAATACTAGGGTTTTCGCGAAAGGTGATAGTACGTTGATGTTTTTGCTCTGAGTGCACCACTTCTGAAACAATCGCATTAAGATCTTCAAGCGCGAGCTCTTCACGTTTGTGGTGGCGCAAATACTCAATAAATTGATCGATAATGGCATTCATATCTTCAATGTCGTAGATGATCCCTTCTCGCAGGTAGTCTTCTTCATCCGACATCATTTCGGTGGCTAAGCGAATGCGTGTCAGTGGCGTACGTAAATCATGAGACACACCCGCCATCAATAATCGACGGTCATTTTCAAGTGCAGCAATCCCTCGTGACATTTGATTAAATGCCCGTGTTACCTCAATCACTTCAGTTGAACCATGTTCTTCAAGTTTAGTGGAAAAGTCACCAACACCTACTTTAACAGCCGCTTGCTGCAATGCTTTTAATGGTCGATTTAAGTGACGAGCAAAAAGCCAGCCACCAAGCACACTTAAAAAACCGATACTGGATAAATAGAAGGTCAAAAATTCGAGGTTGTTTTCTTTAAAACCAGTCAGAGGAACTTTAACCCAGTAACCAGGGGCTTGCGGTGCTTCAACCCAATATACTAACGGATCTGTTTGGCTTATACGCACTCGGGCAGAGCCATTTAATTGCTCAGACATACTGCGTGATAGCATTGAATACTCACGAGTTTGGCCAAGTCCCTCGCTCATCGCTTGGCGCTGAGTCATGACTTCGATACCCGTTATTTCAAAAAACTTATTCGATACTTCATCGCTGATCTCAACGCCATCTTCCCAATCTATAAACACGGTTTTGATCTGCTTGGCTAAAATCAGATTAACTTGTTCAATGGTCGGTTTAACTACGTATAGACTCACAGTGATGTAAGATACTACTTGGTTGATCAACAATAATGCTGCTACCAAAAACACTGTTTGTCCAAATGCACTCTTGGGAAACATACTCATAGCAGACTATTTTTCACCATCAGGTACAAATACGTAGCCTAAGCCCCACACGGTTTGAATATAGCGAGGATTAGCCGCATCGACTTCAATCATCCGACGCAAACGCGATACTTGTACATCGATACTACGCTCTAGCGCACTGTAATCACGCCCTCTAGCTAAATTCATTAACTTATCACGGCTTAGCGGCTCTCGTGGGTGAGTCACCAACGCTTTTAATACCGCAAACTCGCCACTGGTTAACGACATGGTCTTGTCACCTTGGCTCATTTCTCGCGTGGCTAAATTAAGTGAGAATTCCCCGAACGTAATTTCATTTTCTTCTGCAGCAGGCGCCCCAGGTACTTCTTTTGCGCGACGGCGCAAAATGGCTTTAATACGAGCTAATAATTCGCGTGGATTAAATGGCTTTGGAATGTAGTCATCTGCGCCAAGTTCTAAACCAATAATTCGATCAACTTCATCACCTTTAGCGGTCAGCATTACAATGGGGATTTCATTTTCTTTTTGACGTAAGCGCTGGCAAATAGATAAGCCATCTTCGCCCGGAAGCATTAAATCGAGCACCATTAAGTGAAAGTTTTCACGTTCTAGTAAGCGATCCATTTGTTCTGAGTTGCCCGCTGTACGTACAATAAATCCTTGTTCTACCAAGTAGCGCTCTAACAAGCCGCGTAAGCGCATATCATCATCAACGACTAATACTTTTGTAGTTTCATGTCCCATTAATTTCATTCTTATTGTTTTTACTGTTACTGATTAATATAAATGAAAAACTTGATAATAAAAAACTAATTAGCTCACTAGATTGTTACTGAACATTTCAAGGCACCATAAATATAAAGGATCGTAAAAATCAGCTCGACAAGGCAACGAGATTTTTATACCTTGCGTACGTGTTTCCCAAAGTAAAAATTGCAACGTGAAAACTAATTTAGTCACCCGCGAAGGGTATTTACAACTACAACAAGAACATGATCACTTATGGAATGTTAAGCGTCCTGAAGTCACTAAAATAGTGAGCTGGGCAGCAAGTTTGGGGGATCGCTCTGAAAATGCAGACTATCAATACAATAAGCGTTTACTACGACAAATAGACCGCCGTGTTCGGTATTTGCGTAAACGTATGCCAGATCTAAAAATAATTGATTACTCACCACAACAAGCTGGTAAAGTGTTTTTTGGTGCTTGGGTGGAAATTGAAAATGAGCAAGGTGAAGTGCTTAAATTTAGAATTGTCGGCCCTGATGAGATTTATGACCGCAAAGATTATATTTCCATTGATTCTCCAATGGCACGTGCACTATTAAACAAGCAAGTTGATGATGAATTTTATGTCACAACCCCACAAGGAAAGAAAGAGTGGTACGTTAACAGTATTTACTACCCAGGCTCTTAAAACGTGTAAGACAGAGCAAGCAACACATTCGATTTATTATTCAGATAAGATTAATTATTGGTTGTCTAAAGTGAATTTGTAGACTATAACTAAAGATACTCAAGTCAAGCATTTCGCACTTGAGTTCAGAATTGGAAGGTCGTTGTCATGTCAAACGCAATACATCGCATAATTAGTAATGCCATGTTATTCACACTTTTAGTAAGTGTGAGTTTGACTTCATTTGCGCATGACGTTACCAATTCTAAAGAATTAGCTTCTCCAACCCCACACTACTTTGTTTGTGACACAGCAGAGCAAACTACCCCTGACGTTGACCTAGATACACACGTTGACGGACTCTCTATCAGGGTGCTTCAACCACTCCCTGAGAATACTTTATCACTTTATGTGAGCACTACTTTAACACAACCTTTTAGCCAAGCTTACCAGCGTGGTCCACCAAGTTATTTGATTTAATTTACTGCTTAAAACTTTATTAAATTTAATAACATAATTGGTGATTACTATGACTAACTTTAAAGAGCTTCGTACTCAAAATATTTCTGAAGGCGTTTTATCTCACACTTACCGTGAAACTCAGCCGTTAATTGATTTAACTTCTCCGGCTTTAACTATGGTTAATAATTTCACTCAAAAAGATCCGCTTCGCGCGCATTATGAAACCACCATTGTTGATGCACTAAAACAAATAACCAGTCAACATACCGGTTTTATTTTAGTAATTGATGACCAAGAGAAATTACTAGGGATCGCATCTAGTGCTGATCTACAAAGCTCAAAAGTAATGATTTTAGCACAGCGTTTGAATATTTCTCGTGCTGAAATCAGCTTGCGTCACGTGATGACGCCACTTAGCCACTTAACAGGTGTCAGTATGCAAAGCTTAAGCTATGCATGTGTTGGTGATGCATTACAAACAATGGAGCAAGCCGGTGTTATGTTTTTATTAGTTACTAGTGTACATAATGAAATTTGTGGCTTGATCTCTGCTCGTGAGATTGCAAAAACATTGCAAATCCCTGTTCATATTAGCCCTATCGCCCACTCTTTTAGTGAAGTAATGGAGCATATTGAGCACCCACATTAATTTTTAACTATTTACGTATTTCGTAAGTAGTCATTATCTTTACAGCAAAGGCCTTAAAGCATACTTTAAGGCCTTTTTATTGTGCGTTGCTGTGATATTATTCAGGCAATTCATTACGCCAAAACTCTCGTTCTGGTCTTCAAATTGTTTAATAAGGTTTTTGCATGAGCAATATCTCTGCACGTTTAGCCACTGAGCTGAACGCCCAAGAGCAACAAATTATAGCTGCTACAAAATTACTCGATGAAGGTTCAACCGTGCCTTTTATCGCTCGCTACCGCAAAGAAGTAACGGGCGGATTAGACGATACTCAATTACGTTTACTCGAACAGCGTTTATCATATTTACGTGAACTAGAAGAACGTAGAGCTTTTATTTTAGCAACCATTGAATCTCAAGATAAGCTCACGGCAAGCTTAGCTGCTGATATCAACAATGCAGACAGCAAAACTGAGTTAGAAGATCTATATTTACCTTATAAGGCAAAACGTCGTACTAAAGGGCAGATAGCAATTGAAGCTGGAATTGAACCGCTGGCTGATGCGCTTTTCAACGATGCAACATTAGACCCTGCGCAACAAGCAGCGCGCTACTTAAACCCAGAAGCAGGTTTTGCTGACGAAAAAGCGGTACTTGATGGTGCTAAATTCATTTTGATGGAACGTTTTGCTGAAGATGCAAAATTACTCGCTAAATTTCGTAGTCACATAAGTCAACATGGTCAAATAGAAGCAAGCTTGATCAAAGGTCAAGAACAAGCAGGCACTAAATATCGTGATTACTTTGAGCATCAAGAAGCGCTTAAGAAAATTCCTTCACATCGAGCGCTTGCGATGCTTCGTGCTCGTAATGAAGGTATTTTACAGCTGAGTATTAACCCTGAGCCAAGTTCAGAAAACCCCGCTCAGCTATGTGCAGTAATGATTGCTGATCACTATCGCCTTGATATTAATAACCAAGCAGCTAGCCCATGGTTGCTCACCGTTGTGCAATGGGCTTGGAAAATTAAACTAAGCCTACATCTAGAAAACGAGTTTTTAGCAGCTATGCGCGAAAAAGCCGAAACCGGTGCAATTGATGTATTTGCGAAAAATTTAAAAGACTTATTAATGGCAGCACCTGCTGGCGCACGCACTACACTTGGCCTTGATCCTGGCCTACGTACAGGCTGTAAAATCGCAGTCGTCGATAGCACTGGTAAATTATTGGCGACACAAACAATATTCCCACATGCGCCACAAAATCATTGGGATAAATCAATACGTACGCTAGAACAATTATGTCGCCAGCACAAAGTTGAGCTGATTGCTATTGGTAACGGCACGGCCTCTCGTGAGTCAGACAAACTCGTTGCTGAACTCATCAAAGCGAATAGCGAGCTTAAACTAAATAAGATTATGGTCAGCGAAGCTGGGGCGTCTGTATACTCGGCGTCAGAATTTGCAGCCAATGAATTCCCCGATTTAGATGTATCGTTACGTGGCGCTGTGTCTATTGCACGTCGCTTGCAAGACCCACTCGCAGAGCTTGTTAAAGTAGAGCCAAAATCAATTGGTGTAGGCCAATATCAACATGATGTATCGCAAAGTCAGCTAGGTCAAACGCTCACATCGGTTGTTGAAGATTGTGTTAACTTAGTCGGTGTAGATTTAAACATGGCCTCAGTGCCTTTACTTGCTCGCGTATCCGGTTTGAACAAAACTTTAGCGCAAAACATTGTTAATTATCGCGATGCTAACGGTTCATTCGCTAAACGCTCAGAGCTTAAGAAAGTAGAACGTTTAGGGCCAAAAGCATTTGAGCAAGCCGCGGGCTTCTTAAAAATCAGCAATGGCAGCGATCCACTTGATAAGTCATCGGTTCACCCTGAAGCTTATCCTGTTGTTAAACGTATCTGTGAGAAAAATAACCTTGATGTTACTCAACTTATAGGTAATTCTGAGCTCCTTAATAAGTTAGTCGCTAACGACTACACTGATGAGAAATTTGGCTTACCGACTGTCACCGATATCATCAGTGAGCTTGATAAGCCCGGCCGCGATCCTCGTCCTGATTTTAAAACCGCCGAATTTAAAGCAGGCGTAGAAACCATCAATGACTTGAAGCCTGGGATGATTTTAGAAGGGGTAGTGTCTAACGTTGCTAACTTTGGTGCGTTCGTTGATGTGGGTGTACACCAAGATGGCCTAGTGCATATTTCAGCAATTACTAATAAGTTTATTTCTGATCCGCGCGAAGTGGTTAAAGCTGGCGATATTGTGAAAGTTAAAGTGGTGGAAGTAGATGCCGCTCGTAAACGTATTAGTTTTACCATGCGTTTAGATGATGATATTGATACCAGCAATAAATCAACGCCATCAGTTAACCAAAAGTCGCAAAATAATCGTGGTAATGCTCAGCAACCTCGCGCTGCAAAACCAAAACGCGATACCGGTAATGCGATGATGGGCAATGCCTTTGCAGACGCCTTCGCCAATGCCAAAGTGAAAAAATAGCTCGTAAACAAAAACGCCACAAACTTAGTTTGTGGCGTTTTCAATTTAAATCAGATTTAAAAGTAATAACGTAAAGTCGCTGCTGCGATGTCAGCGTATTCACCTGTGTAACTGTAGGAAGCAGCAAACGTTATTTTTTCAGTAACTGCGTAACTTAAACCTACTTTTAACAGGAGGTTATTTTCACTTTCTTCATCATGTAAGCGTACATAACCAGCACCTACACCATGCAAACGCTCATAACCAAAGCCTGCATTTACTTCAAATTGTTCGGTCAATAAATGTCTAATTTGTGCAGTTATTTCAAAGGAGTCAGCTGTTTCTGAATCTTCATAGTATTTTTTTGAAACATCAAAAACATTACCATCAGATTCAAGTCTATGTATAAGTGTTTCCTCAGTCTTAATCTTACTTTTCCCATATTTCAAGGCATAGTCAACAGAAGTTTCTCTTGAAAAATGCTGAATATACCCAAAGCCAAGGCTATAACGTGTTAGCTCCATATCGATGACACTGCTATATGTATCGATAACATCGCTTGAATAAGTCCCATCAGGCAAAGGTGAAGACAAGTTTTTAGCAACGTATGAATAGTCAGCGCTACTTTGAGAGTACGAGCCTGTAAAATACCAATTTTCAGAAAATTGTTTACTGAGGTTTATAATATACCCACCATAACTAGGCGCACCTGAGCGGTCTACATCCGTTTTATCATAGCTCTTGATGTCCGTTTTTGCATAGCCTACTTCAACATAATCGTAGCTTAAAAGTGATGTTTGGTTTGCCGCAGCGGTGATTGAAAAAAGAGATAAAGCACCTGCGATTACTGCATATTTCATTTAATTGTCTTCCATACTAAAATCGCCACAAAATCTATTTGCAGCGATTGTAATTTTTTATTTCAAGATTAAAAGTAATAACGTAAAGTCGCTGCGATATCTGCATATTCATCAACATAACGGTATGAAGCACCCAAAGTTGCTTTTTCAGTTAAGGTGTAATTAACACCCGCTTTTAACACTAGATTATTATCACTTTCTTCATCATGTAAACGCTCATAGCCAACCCCTGCATTTACTTCAAATTTGTCCGTTAATAAATGTCTAATTTGTATATTGGCTGAAAGAATATCTGCACTATCTGAATCTGAATAACCTTCTTCAGAAGATGAAAACACTTGACCATTAAATCTTTCTTCAACGGTGAAATCAAAATCGGTACTATATTTAAGTTTACCTAAATTAATACTGTAATCTATATTAGTAACTGCCGATAAGCGTTGAATATAACCTGCGCCGAGTTCGATCCGAGTAAATTCAGCGTCGAGTGTCCCTTGTGTATTAAGGGTTGATGTTCCTACATATTCACCATTTTGATAAATATCACGATAATCCTCAGAGACACTATTTGACATCTCATCTGATGTACTCGCATACATACCGGTCAAGTACCAATTATCACTAAGCTGTTTACTGATCTTAACGGCATAACCGTCAAAACTGAGATCATCTAAATCATCTACGTCCATTTTTGCATAGCCAACTTCGACATAGTCGTAACTTAAGCCTGATGTTTGGTTTGCCGCAGCGGTGATTGAAAAAAGCGATAAAGCTCCTGCGATTACTGCATATTTCATTTAATTGTCTTCCATAGTAAAAATCGCAGCAAAAGTAACAGCTTCTTTTTGTTTCTACAACAGAAAAAGCCGCGAATTCACACTCGCGGCTTTTTATCTGATATATGATCAGCTTTCACTGACCGAGCTATTCAATAATCATTATTTACGACGACGCACATTAAGCAGTGGTAGTAGTAACAACATCAAATAACCAAACGAACCACTGTCTTCTTCATCCTCGACTTCAGGATAAATACAGCTACCATCATCGCTATTAGCGTCAGGATCAAAGTTAGTCGCTTCTGGATACGTACAACCCAACTCAATACCATCAGAAATAACCGATAAGGTGAACTCTGTAGTCAACGATTTTGCACCGCTGGTTAATGTCACCATTACTGGAATATTACCGAAGAAATGGGCGGTAGGCTCAATACTAAATGACATACCATCGACAACTACTGCTGCATTTTGCGCCGTAACAGACAGAGTAAACTCTTCGTCAGTCTCACGCGATAATGCAACGTTAATGCCTTCTAGCTTGCCATTTTCGATCACTGTCATATCTGCAAGTTCCACAATCGCAAGATCGCTTGGCGTTACTGTAACCATAAACTCAGTGGTTAACACGTTCTCAGTACCAGTAAGTGTCACAACAACGGGGATTTCACCATAGAAACCAGCATCTGGTTTAAGGCTAAACTCCATACCATTTATTGTCGTTGTTGCATTATCGGCCGCTACAGAAAGAGTAAACTCTTCATCGGTTTCACGTGATAGTGCAACTGTGATTGCTTCAAGTACGCCATCTTCCATAACTGTTTTGTCAGCAATCTCAACAATTTTTGCAGGCGCATCGATGCCATCAGAAATAACCGTTAGCATAAACTCAGTGCTTACTTTATCAGTTGGGTCAGCTTTATCTTGCACGGTTACAGTGACATACGTTTCACCAAAGAAATGTGGATCAGGGATCAGGTTAAATGACATGCCATTTACTTCTGCTGAAATACCTTCACCTGTGATTACAAGCTCATTAGGTGATTGATCAGCATCCAGTACCATCACTTCAATACCGTCAATACGACCATTTTCAGCCACTGTCATATCGTCAAGTGCTGATATTTTCAGGTTGCTTGGTACTGAAACTGAGTGTGTAATTGTTTCAGTGGCACCATTGGCTAATTGATAATCTAGCGTAATATCTTGTAATGTACCTTTCGCTTCAGGCTGTACTGCAACTTTAAAGCTAAGGCTAACTTCACTTTGTTCAGGACCGACATAGTCAAAACACACCACAAGATCATCATGAAGTAATTTATCAAGGTCGTTATAGCCTAGCATTTCAAATAAATTGCCATTTTTAAAACCGGCATTTTTAGAGTACTTACCTTCGCCACCTTCAACAAAAATTGCTCCTTCGGCAACACCTGCACCCAAGTTATCGTATGCAAAAATCATTTCATGCATACCTGGATGGTCATCAATGCCACTACGCAAAATTACTTCATAGTCAAATGTTTCAGAAGTATTACTATCTGTAACATTGTCGAACTCAAGGAACACAAGGTCACCTAAATCAGGACGTTCACTTGCATATTGAGAAGCAAGCGTTAAACCTTTTGGATCTGTTGGATGACGTAAATATTCAACTTCAAACGAACCACGCCAGAACGGTGCTAAGGCTTCTAATAAGAACCCAGGGCCACGATGTTGATCCATTATCCAAGAGTAAGGCGTTAATTGTAAGACACCAACCGCATGCATACGGATTTCATTCATATTAGCTTGGTTGTACAAGTTGAACTTAGCATTATCAAGCCAGAATAACCAATCAGTTGGGACATCAAAGTAATCCTTTGAGCTACCCAAATACCAATCAGCATTAGGCTGCATACCAAACTCTCCATGTAAGTCTATATAACCACCTGTAGAATACTCATCAATCAGTGGAGTGTGACACATTGAATCCGTTACATTCGTTGTAACTTTATATTCTCGCTCCACATTACGAGTATTTAACTGCTCCCCTTTAATCGTAAGTTTATTACCATCAACCGAGATTAATTCATCAACTTCTGGATTGTTACTTTTTAATGTATCACTCGCAAGGCGCAGACCTTCAGGTATATTAACAGTTAAGTCGTAAGCCCTTGGGTGTGATTCTGCATTTGCTTTGAGCTTAACATTTACATCAATAACATCCATGCTACGCGCTTTATCAGCGCTAACATCTAATGTGATCGCATCTTCATCACGGTGTAAATCTAAAGATGTAAACCCTAAGGTTCCTTCAGCTCCTGGCATATCTCCAAGGTCAAAACCACCGTAGTAAATATCACCTTGCTGTGCATCAGCAATATCCCAATTAATGTCTAAGCTATAATTACCATTACCGTCATGAGATGCAGGACCTGACACTGATAAATTGCCAGTATCTGAATCATCCATTACTAACGCATAATGCATTGTGGCTTTGTAGTTTTCACCACGTAAGCCGCCTAGATTAGTCGTTACAACCCAGTATTTACCTGGTACAGGATCAATAATGTTACAATAATTAGCTTCTGAATTACTTGATGAGTAACAAACCATCTCATCATAGAGCGCATTTTTTATTGCACCTGGGTTAGAATCAATTTCCTCTTGTGAAGGGATAAAGCCACCACTATTATTGCGATCAGCACCTATCATTAAGTGCGCATAGCTGCGTTGAAAACGTGGGTCTTGAATATCACCTAATGAAGTCAATTGCTCTGTATCAGTAACCTTTGCAACCAGTCGCTTTGTGCCTTCTGGTACATCAATAAATTGAATATTCCAACCTGTTTCAATGCGATCTAAAGTTACAAAAGGTGCAACCGCTTCGATTTCAAATGAAGATTCTGTTGGCTGTACTAAACCATAATAACGTGGGGTAAATTGACTGTAACTATCAGTATTTACAATTATTGTCTCACTGGCTTTATTTCTCGCCATATGAATTTCTGCTGATAATGGCAGCTCATCTAAGTTATTACTTGCCACAATTGGTAAATGTGCATCTGGTGCAGCGCCATTTATTTCCTTTAACACTACCTTACCATTAAAGGAAGCACCTAAATTTTGAACTATATCCCACGGCTCACCAGCATCAACGGGATCAAGCTTATGTTCAACTACATTAGGCAATGTCATCGTCACCAAAATATCTTGTGACTCGCCCGCTTTAAGATCAAATTGGCTTGGTGTAACAGTTGCAAATACGCCGGCTTCTTCGCGACGACCATCGGCAGTCCATGCTAAGGCTTCTGCATTCCAGCTACCATCTTGGGTTGCTGTCACAGTACGCATCCAACTACACGTTAACTCACAATCCATTTCTACCATTGAAGGTAAGTTCAACCAGTTTGCTATACCGCCATTATTAGGATTAGCAGCTTCATAATCCTCAAGCGGCACATCCATGATCAAGCCTGATTTAGCCGCGTCAGCTACATTAATCGCACCGGCACCCGCCATAAAGTTATAGTAAGGGTCAATCAAACCTGAGTTAGTCATAATCTTTACATTATGTGCAGTCATCATCAGTGCTGATTGCACTTCTGCAGGCGTCCAATCTGGATGAAGTTGCATTAACAATGTCATAGCACCTGTAACATGTGGCGCAGCCATTGAGGTACCACTCATAAATGTCCAATCAGACGCCCGTGGATTTGCTGTAAATGGTTGTTCATCCGCATTTGCAGCGTAAATATCAACACCGGGAGCGGTTAAATCAGGTACTAAGGTATTATTCGTTCTGCTAGGCCCCATTGAGCTAAAGATTGCCAGTTCATTCCCAGCCTCAGGATCAAATGTATATGTATTTACAGCATCAGAAATTGTTGCAATTGCTTCCCCTGTCGGATTAGCCTTTACCCAATTTCTTAATTGTGAACGAACGTTCGCAGCCAAGTGAATACCAGGTATTACATAATTATCAGTCGCAATATCATTCGCTGAATAACTAATATTCTGTAAAATGAAGCCACCAGCACCACCGGCGGCAACATTTTTCGCTTTTTCTACACGTGGTGCATCACCTCGTTCACAAATAACAATTTGATCCGCTGTAAATGTTCCAGCTGGAAATGGTACGTTACATGATGCGGCTGTATAGCTATCTGTCTCATCAGGATCTGCGTAGCTTTCCGCAAGTACTACGGGACCGGTTAAGCCACCTGAAAAACTTTTACCTTCCATGACAGCAGTGCTAGGCGCTTTCTCGCCTTGAAAACCACTTAATGACTTGTCACCAAATGATGAAACACGGTCATGTGTTGATGCACCGACAGTCGTTACCCAAGGTGAAGCATGATCAGCTGTATAGTATGAAGGACCTGAGTTACCAGCAGCGGCAGCAACTGAAATTCCAGCTTTACGTGCATTTAAAAAAGCCAATTCCATAGGATCTTCCCATGGGAATCCCTCAGCACCACCAATTGAGAAGTTAATCGCATCTACGCCATCAGCAATGGCATCCTCAAAAGCAGAAAGAATCGCGGATTCAGGGCAACCAGAATAGGGATCACCCGCATTACCCGCCCAACAGACTTGATAAGCGATAATATGAGCACGCGGAGCCACACCGCTTGTTTGCTCAAAAGAAAATGGCATATTTTCACCATCGCTTACTTTATCACCTGTTGCAGCTTGCAGGGGTGTATCCACTAAAGTGTTACCTGCAGCGGTACTAGCGGTATGTGAGCCATGACCATTATAATCTTCACCATTTTCTGGACGGCGATCATTTCGATCAAAAATATAGTCACTGTTTGCAGCTGTAATTTCAGGGTATGAACGTACGCCTATCAACTTATCGTTACATAGAGTTTCATCCACTTCGCAATCACCGACAAAGTTACCTGCACCAAACGGATTCATCTTGGCGTACTCTGCGTCGCTAGCAAAGGCTGGATGGTCAGTATTGATACCGGTATCTATAATACCCACAACCATGCCTTCACCCTTTGCTGCAACGCCGCCGATATCATTATTGCCTTGCCAAATTTGCTCAGCACCAATGAATTCAGGTCCGCGATCTGTGCGCAGTTCAAAAATGCGGTTAGGGGTAATACGTTTCACACCACTTTGCTGCGCAAGTAACATTGCGTCTTGCTGTGTCATTTCAACAACTGCGGCATTATTTGCCAATGTAAATTGTTTCTTAACTTCTATACTTGCACCCTGACCTCGAGCGTTACTTAAGATAGAGGTTTGGCGTTGTTTCAAATAATTTTGATAAGAGCGAACATCTTTTGAAGCAAGATTTACTCGTTCTTTCACCATAACTGAACGTGTTTGTTTAACGGCGGTCGCAGCATAACCTTGTAATTCACCGTTATAACTTGTAACGGGTGCGTCATCTAATTGCACAATATAAGTCTGCAATCCTGTAACACCGTCTTGTGGCTGAAAAACATTTTCTGGCTGCTGGCTTTGATATTGTTGGTTTAATCGACCAACACTGCCTCGTAATAGACCTGTGTTTGGGTTTGCTTCTTTTTGCGCTTTATAATTTGCGATATCTTCAGCTGTAAATGTAGGTTCATATAAACTTGTATTCGGCACTTTCTTAAAACCTGGCTCTGCTGCCGCATAACCAGTGGCTCCCACATAAATTGCAGTCAAAATTGCGAGAGAGCTTTTCTTTAAGTGCATTTTCTTATTATTGCACGGTTGCATATTCATCCTATTAAATTCGTTTGTTAGGCAGATATCCTGCTTTGAATTATTCCTGTTAATGCTAAATACATTTAGCAAGGATCAGATATACAGAGGGTTGTTTTAACGGTCAATTTTACAAAGCACCGAAAAACACACAAAATTAACAAACCAACAACAACAAAGTCACACCCGGCGCAGTTTTCGTGCAAATATATAACAAATGTATCTTTTTGTATCTATATAACCTAGTTATTTAAAAAAGTAATTTAGTATTAAAAAGAGTTATATAAAGAAGGATTCGCAGATTAAGTTTGCTCGCAAACCCTTTTAAAATAACTAAAACTTAATGTTGCGGATACTATTGAGAAACACTGGAGGTTACTGGTTTATTTTAATTTCACTTTTTAAGATTCAAAGGCAGGTATTACAAGAAAGTTTATATAGTCGCAGAAAAGCCTGATTGTCCATAAGGTGAGATCGCCGCTTGATAAAACTGTGCAATGCGTACCGCACGCTGATCAACCTCACTATCACGTTTAGTGATTTCTGATGTCGTAGACTCTACGGGCTCATCTATTTCCAATGCGTCTTCGGTCTTGAGTGACGCAGCTTGAGTATTATTTTCCCCTTCTGTATTTGTTAACTCAGCCTGCGCTGCAGCAAGCTTTTGCGTTGCATCAGCAGCAATTGCGCGATCAGCGCCAGAAGGTTCTGCTGGTGCGAGTGCCGCGGCACGAACCGTTTGCATTTTTTCTATCGTGGCTTGTGGATCACCTTCAATTTCAGCAACGTCTATTTGTACTTCACCACCAACAGCGTAATTAGTACCATCGGGGCCACGCTGATATTCATAGCTAGGAGAGCCGGCGTATTGACCACCAACAGAGGCATGCGCTTGTTCATGAATCCGCACTTCTGTATCACGCGCTTTAAGCTCTTTTATTTGCTCAGCATCTTGCTGTTCTTGTTGTGCCGTTTGCTCTTGTTGTTGCGCTTCTTTTTTAGCGTCTTGCTGCTCTTCACTTTGCTCAGGATCTTGCTGTGCATCACTTTGCTGACGCTCTTGAATTACCTTTTCGTCAGCAAGTTTCCCTTTAGCATCATATGTGGCGTTTTCGTTAGTGCCAGGCTGCTTTGCTTTTTCATTATCGCCAAGGGCTTTATTTTCAGCATTACTTGGTTTTGTAGCGGCTGGAGGCGGAATAACTTCACGCAGCTGATTGTCACGCCTAGCCGTTTCTGTATAAACATTTGCGGTGTTTATATTAATACTTGGAAATGGCGTGACAATATTCATGGTTAGTTAAACTCGCACATCAATTAAAGTGCCCAACACTTCATCGGCGGTTTGAATTGATTGCGTATTGGCTTTGGCATTAAACTCTTCAACTTTTAAGTTTACCAAAGCCTCGTCTATACGGGCAGGCTGCGATACCGGCGCAGTTACGGCCTCTTCTGGGCGAGCGGCTTGTAGTTGACGCTGCTGAGCCAGCTGAGCATCATCTTGTTGTTCAATGCTGGCGCGATTTATTTCGGCGCTGGCTTTTTCAATACCCTGACTGGCACGATTAAAGCCTTCAACACCGTTATTAAATACAGATCCGATTGGCATGCTACACCTCCACCAATTGTAGATTGATTAATTATCGCTCATAAAACAGCCAAAATAAAGCTTTCCTACGGAGTTTTTCGAGCCTTTCTAGAGTTACTTTTTAAAGCATTGATTTGATGGCGGATAAAAATTCTCTTTTATGAGAGATAAAAGGTGCGTGGGATGCTTTATCTATCACTTCGTACTCAAAGTCACTGTTTAATGCCTGCATTTTAGCTACAGCGCGGTATGGAACCAACGCATCTAAGCGACCAAACACAGCGCGAATTGGCACCGGGCAACTGGCAAAAGCCTCACGTAAATCATCACGCTGCAAAATATCTAAACCACCACTTAAGGCACTTCCTTGCGGGGCTGGGTATTCATTTAACAGCTTTTTCAGTTGTCTTATATCATCACGAGCACTGTCACTGCCCATAGCTTGGATCGCCAAAAACCGTTCTATGGTTTTTTCACGATGCGTGACTAACTGCTCTTTAAAAGCAGCTAATACATTAGTTTTGATGCCAGGCCAATCATCACTCTCTGCAAAAAATGGGGTTGACGCAATTAAGAGTACTTTGGCTACTTTTTCAGGCCAATGTTTCGCAATATACATTGCAAATAAGCCCCCCAGTGACCAACCCATTAGCGTCGAATTGGCCTGCAACTGCTCACTTAACTGCTTTGCGGCATCATGTAAATTGTAAGGGAGCGGACATTGGTGGTTATTCCCATACCCAGGTAAATCTAAACACCGTACAGTCCCGCTGTGTAAAAACTCTAACTCAGGTAAAATCACTTGCCACACACCTTGGTTCATTCCCCAACCATGTAATAGCACTAACTCATTTTGCATTTTAGCAAACCCTCATCCAAACTTAGGGCCCATAATAGCGTTTAAAGGAATGAATGCAATGACTGCTTGTAAGCAATATATTCGACAGTTAGGTGATTGGTTTTTCCCTTCCTTTTGCGTGCAATGCCAGCACGTTGTTAACAGTGATTCTAGCCTATGTGAGCAATGCTTAGCAGACTTGCCACTACTCGATTTACGTAAACATCCGAATTTATTGTATCGCCCTGATATAGTCGAGCTGTTCCCAGATTGCCAGTTCGATCATCTATTTGCTTGTGCTTGGTATCGTTCTCCATTTGATAGCTGGCTTACACAACTAAAATTCAGTAATCAAATCCATTATAAAAAAGCATTATCGTTAATTATTAGCCTACAACTAGCCATTAGTAAGCAGCATTGTGAGGTGTGGCCTGAGCTTTTTATTATTTTACCTTTGCATCAGCAACGCTTTTTAAAGCGAGGTTTTAACCAAGTTGCACAATGTTGGCTGCCATGTTTAGTTGATGAAAACATTGATAGCCATAGTTTACAGCGCACGAAAAAAACACAAGCACAGTCATCTCTCAGTAAGACCAAGCGGATTAAAAACTTACAGGAGGCATTTATGTGTAATACCGATATGACAGGAAAAACCGTTGCTATTATTGATGATGTGATGACGACAGGAGCCACACTTAATGCCGCTACTGTCGCACTTAAAAATGCTGGAGCTAAGCAAGTTTGGGCTTTTGTAACCTGCTTAACACCATTAGGATCTAATACTTAATCAGCATTCGCTCTAAATGTATGACCAAAGAACAATGCATTGCTCAATAATCGGCTAGTACCATACCAATACCCTCTAAATACAGGATTATCTGTCATACCTATTACATTGCCGCGCCCATAAGAGTGAGCGACCAAACCTGCTGCACCAGCAACTTGCTCCACATTTACGTCATCGGTGAAACCAGCAAGTAACGGATTCTGTGTGTACTGCAATACATTTACAAACGGTGCAGATGACATTTCCAATAACCAGGTACTATTTTTAAATACTGGTAAAGTGTCACGCTGTAATGAAAAAGTGAGTGGGTGAGTTAAATCAACTTTTGTATTAAAGATTGCCCCAGCGATACGCTGGCGCCCTGCTAGGTGATCTTTATCGCCATAATGCAAGCCATCCGTTTTGAAGGCGCTGGCAACATCCCGGCGTGATAAATAAGAGGTTTTTAAAAGTTGTTGATCGACTAAGAACTTCGCTCCGCCTTTATGTCCCCAGATAACGCCACCTTTACGCACCCAAGTTTTAAGTGCCACTTTGTCAGCATCTGACAACTGATTATAGTTACCATGCGCCAAAACAATATGACTGTAGTCACTAAGCTCTAAATTACCCAAGCGCTCCATTTCAACTATGGTAGGCGCTACACCTACAAAGCGGTCTAAGTAATACCATACTTCACCGACTTCATATTGGCTCGTTCCTTGTCCGCCGACCAATAACACTTTAGGTGCTTTAACTACCGCAAGTGTTCGTGATCCTAAATCGGCTCCTTGTGAGGTCAAGCCTGAAGTAATTGGCGTAATAGCAATACCAAACTCAGTTTGAGCACTGTTTAATAACGACACCCATTGTGGATTTGTTTGGATCCCTGCAGGAACAATAATACTGCCCGCAGCAAACTCTTCTGTGCTTGTAAGCGACTTAGCCGATAATGGACTTAATGCAACACGTGCTTGTACACCTTGCTGCAATAACTTATTAAGCATTTTTGGTGCTAAGTAATTATCCCACTTAAAGCCAAACGCATACTGCGCATTCAAGACTGGAAATTGCGGTTGTTGTGGTTGCTGCCATGCATCATTGCTAACATCCAAGCCCCAACCACTTTTTATCGCCGCAAACTCTAAGTTAAAAGCATGAGCCAAGGTCCAACCTGAAACGTCATAAAATGTATTATCAACAAAGCGTTTTTGTTCACTAAAAATGGCTTTTACTAAACGAAATTGTGGCTGTGCAAGTGGGACAAAATAGCTTGATGCTGAAAAACTCTTACCATCTGCTTTTACTGCTTTATTAAGAGGGTATGCCTGAATTTGATGCTGTTTTAGTAAGTCTAAAAACAACGCCATGCGCGCAGTATCAGCACCACCTTGAACTACGTACCCTTTATAATCTTCATCATTGGCAAGCTCGATAGCATGATTATAAAAACTGGCTTGATAATCAAGTAATGCCTGACGGTTATCTATCGCGGCCTGAAATGTAGATAGACTGGTAAGCAGCTGATTCTTAATTGTGAAAGGGAAAGTTAAAGTACCGTTTTGTGTTTCCTGTACATGACCCCGCGAGCTAGCTTGTTCAAATAAAATGCCCACACCGCCGTTTACATCTGGATAGGTAGAGCCTTTGCCATAGTAAAAGTCATCAAAGCTTTCTTCAGTAAAATATAACGCATTATGTTCATCTAATGTTTTTGCATGGTAGTTACCGATCGCTTTAGTGAGGCTCACATTTTCATCCGGCGTAATTGGGTGTTTGCGCGATGGGATGCCTGGCTGAAAGAAAAAAGTGCTGTTTGGCCCCATTTCATGAAAATCAGTTAAAATATTAGGCTTCCAATGATGAAATTTGGCAATTCGTGCCCGTGATTCAGGGTGTTGTAATAACAACCAGTCACGATTTAAATCAAACCAATAGTGGTTAGTACGGCTACTAGGCCAACTTTCAATATGCTCTCTAGTTTGTGGATCAGACGATAAGTTCATGCCTCGGTTACTATTCGCCCAATTCGCAAAGCGTGCTAAACCATCGGGGTTTAATGAAGGATCGAGTAAAATAACCGTATTATTTAATAATGTATCAATTTCTTTACCTTGTGCAGCAGCTAAATAATACGCCACCAACAAGGCTGAATTACTACCTGATGATTCATTACCATGGACGCTATACCCCATCCATACTACCGCAGGTTGATCGGTCTCTTTGGCTTTTTCTGAGTCAACTAAACGCGCTAAATGCGCCTGACGTAGTTGCTCTACATTTGCTAACTTATTAGCAGCAGTGATAGTAAGCATCACCAATGGACGCTGTTCATGAGTACGGCCAATCACTTCAAAGTTAATTCGGTCACTCTTGTCTGCCAATATCTCCATATAACGTACAAGTTGATCATGACGTACGTGCCACTGCCCGACTTCATAACCTAAAACCTGCTCTGGGGTAGGAATTGTTGGATCAAATTTCACATCATTATTAAAATAATAGGAAAGCGGTTGCGCTAAACAAGAAAAGCTCAGCAATAGTGTAAAGATTGTTATTATCAAACGCATAGAAAACACTCAGTTAATGATCAATGTTTGCACGCTACCATTGCTTAAAATAGATGCCAAATTTTTACGCTCAACACTGGCGACAACGCGATGAGCGGAGTATGATACTCAGTATCTAGTCAAGAATAGTCTGAATTCCGTTTTATGATATCTATTTCCGAAACCGCACAATCACATTTTGCAAAATTATTAGCTGACCAAGCTGAGCAAACAAATATTCGTGTATTTGTTGTAAACCCTGGCACATCACAAGCGGAATGTGGTGTTTCGTATTGCCCTGAAGATGCAGTAGAAGCCACTGACATTCGCCTTCCTTTTAACGGTTTTGATGCTGTTGTTGACGCTGAAAGCGCGCCATTTTTGGAAGAAGCTGAAATTGATTTCGTTACCGATAAAATGGGCACGCAGTTAACACTTAAAGCCCCAAATGCCAAAGCCCGTAAAATAGGTGATGACGCAAGCCTGAACGAGCGTATTCAACACATGCTCGAAACTGAAGTGAATCCTCAGCTTGCTAATCATGGTGGTCAAGTAAGTCTTGTTGAAGTAACGGCTGAAGGTATTGCTGTTCTACAATTTGGCGGTGGCTGTAATGGTTGTTCAATGATCGACGTTACGCTAAAAGAAGGCATTGAAAAAGAGATGGTAGCAAAGTTTGATGAAATCACAGGTGTTGCTGATATCACAGACCACAAAGCTGGTGACCATTCTTACTATTAATCGCCCATCATAATGTTAAAGCAGCTGATATATCGCTTAGGCTCTGAACCTAAGCTCAGCTTAAAGCGCTTTTTACGCGGCCTAGCACTGTTTGTGCTGGCCGTGTTATTTATTGCCCTCGGCTATTATAGCCACTACAGCTTACAAATCATCGGCTTAGTAATTTTAATCATCGCACTGTTCTTCGCAGCGTGGGGTTACCTTGGTATTTTTGCTAATCGATTCTCGCAGGTTCTAGATAGGCAAAATTCACGCCCAGAAGAAGATCCTGATCTTTGGAAGTAGGTTCTAGGTTCTATGTTC